>CAZPHU010000118.1:0-11186 GCA_964586285.1 uncultured Fibrobacterota bacterium
GTTCAATATCGTGACAAGTTTCATCGGTCATTATTGATTGGCTGCTTGGCGCCAATTCGATGATCAAGGAGAATTCTCCAGTAAAGAGGCGTTCGCCATATGGCATGGTGATTAAAAACAAACATCGCATAGAAAACGCTGATTGTGTTTACTAAGTGAACATTCCTTATAACATACTCATGATCTTGGCTTTTGTGGATTAAGCTGTGTGTATACACACGATTTAATTGGAAGAGAAAATTACCAAAAAAAAAAAAGAATACCATATACATGAACTCACCTCCGACACGTAACGAGCTGGTCGTAAAACAGCTTACCACACGCACGATTGAAGATTATCTGATGTTTTTCGAAGGACCCGATAATGATATGCTCGCAGGTTGCAGCGGATGCTACTGTGTGTTTTTTCATACTTGTGAGAATACAGAGGAGTGGGCAAAGCGTACGCCGGAGGAGAATAAGAAACTGGCCCGCAAACTTATACGCAACGGAACGCTATCCGGCTTTCTTGGCTACCTTGACACCGTGCCGATTGTCTGGTGCAATGTTAATGAGAAAAGCAGATTTACCTTCAACAAGAGCCGGTTTAATGTTCACTCAGAGGGGCATCATCAGACCGTGTCGATAGTCTGCATTACGGTTTTACCATCATATCGAAGAATGGGATACGCCCATCAGATGGTTCAAAAAGTCATTGATCATTACAGCACTTCACACTACCGAAGAATGGAAGCATACCCTGCAATAAATAAGACCTCCGATGAGCAAAACTATCACGGTCCACTATCATTGTATTTAAAACACGGATTCCAAATCACCAAACGATTATCGGAATACGATGATTTCGGCGATTATGAGGAATATGCGATAGTCCAGAAGGAGTTAAGGAAAAGATAGCGAAATAAGCCCATAGCAGCCGAATCGGACCACCTTTGGGGAAGAGTGAGTTAAAACGCTTAACTGATTCCGATTCAATTTGCATCCAAAACGGAAAAACGCAAATCCCGCCCCCTCCTGATGAAAAGAGAAGGGATCGAGCTCTTTGCCAGTTTTAAGTGGAGGGATAATAATTTTTACGTTGAATACTTTTAAAAGGACATAAATGTGATGCTGATCACAGACACAATGATAAACATGATACATTTTTCGGATAATCATTTGTTTACACAAATTATATTCATTGCAAAATAGTCTTGACCTAACTATAATTCTCGGATTTCCTTTGGAGCACTTGGTTATGAGTATTAAAAAAATCACGATTTGTATCATCATCTTAACATGCACCTCAATATGCTTCTCCCGTCAGAAAAAAGGCGAAAAGGAACTCGAGAGACTGTTTGATTCGCTGATAACGGGTATTTCATATGAGATGAAAGACGCCAGGATAACGGTGTTGCCTTTCAACGAAAATGCAGGTAAGGGCAGTGGCATAGGCATGGCTCTGGCGGAATTCATGATAGTTAGTATTCAGAAGATGAATCAGTTCACCTTGGTGGATCGTGACAAATTTCAGAATGTTGTCGCAGAAATGGAACTTAGTCAGTCCGGTTTGATTGAGGAGGAGGAGACTATGAAGATCGGAAAAATGCTCTCCTCTCAATATCTTCTCACCGGCAGCGTCTCGATGCTTTTCAACAAATACAGGATTACCGCCAAGATAATAAATACCGAAACTACCAAAATCGTTAAGAGTGCGGCGGTAAACATAAATATCGGGGAGCTGGAAAATTACAGCAAGGAATTGATGGGGCAGACCGGAAAGATCAACTCATCCCTTTTTAGAAGCGCGATCCTTCCGGGTTGGGGCCAGTTTTACACAAATCATAACGTCCGAGGCGTTGTAAGCCTGGTTGCCGGTCTTGGAACGTTGGGCGCGACCGGATACTTCATAATGGAGACAAATAAAGCTAAATCAAAATTGGATGATCACGTTGCCGGTGCGGACAAAAGCGCCGTTGATTCACTATCGGAGCAGGAGATTGTCAGATTCGATCGGAAAACTGTAGACTTGTACGGCACATATTCAAAAAATTACGATCGCACCATATTACTCGCGATAATAACCGGAGGTGTGTGGGTTCTGAATATGGTGGATGCGACAATCGCCGGTGTGCAGGCCAAAAGGAAGTTTCAGCTTTATTTCTCAGGTGATCCGCTGAAAGATAGAATGCAAACCGGCATCGCGGTGAGGTTCTAGAAATGAGAGAAAAATTCGAAAAAAAAGCCTCCGGTGTAATCGATGCTATTATCGTGGTGTTTTTCTCCTTTTTAATCCTTTCGATGTTTTCAGGGTGTTCAAAAGAGCCCATGCCCACTCTATTTGAGGATATGAGAAGGGATTTGGCACCCAGAGGAAGTGTATCGGGGCGTATTATAGATGAGCAGCAGAACCCTCTTTTGTGTGTTCAGATCACAACCGACCAGGGGTATACGGCAATAAGCGGAAGTGACGGGTTTTTCATGATCGAGGAACTTCCTCAGGGGACACACACCATTAATATTGTGCGATACGGTTACCTCGACACCCTGGTAGAGGTGGAAGAGCTTGGCATTGCCGAGCAGCGGCCATTGGGAGAAGTACAGCTTCGCTATGGGTTGACACGTATAGAAGGTATTGTTTTGTCTTCGGCGGGCGAGCCGGTTTTCGGTGCGTCGGTCGCACTTGCGCAACATCCGTTTCATACCAAAACGGATGTTAATGGTCGGTTTGAGCTTATGAGAATACCACCTGATGTTAGTAAGATCATCGCCGCCCACGAACAAAAGGGGTGGGGACAAATCAGCCTGAGTCTCGAGCCGGGAGAGCATGAGGAGATAGAGATCTTACTGGAAGCGCATGAAGGTGCAACGCTTAAGGGAGTGGTACACCAAGAGGATGGCTCCCCCGCTTCGGGAGCAATTGTTACCGCTGTCAACGGGGCCTTTGTCGATACAACCGATGATGGTACATACCAACTCGATAATGTACCTTGGGATGTTCCTCTTACGGTATCTTCCGGTTCGACGCGTTTGGCTTCCGGAATCCTGATTCCCCAAGACGATCCTGCAATCGAAGTGGATCTTCCCGAGCTTGAAATGATGAAATTCGATAGTGTTAGCATAGTGGAAAGGCGGGTGGTTGCCTCAAAAAATGACAGCGTTGATGTTTTCGCCGACGTTCGTCTGGGCGACGGCTCAATCGCAAACTACGACAGTATCGCGGTCTTTCTCTGGAAAACGGGTGGAACCGATACCGCCGCCTTTGACACAAGCACATCCGAGCCGTTTCTTTCCCTTTTGCCGCTCCCGGGAAAGCAGTACGGCTATGGAGTGATTACAACCGGAGGGGATACGCTTTGTTGTGCGAAGATAAACATGGTGGAAGCCAAATCGCCGGAGCCGGAGATGCAATTTGATGACAGCAGCTTTACCCCTGTCACGGGAAGCACAATCACCGGCGATACGGTAACGCTTTCATGGAGTGCGTTTGAGACTTACGGCAGGCAACTTGAGTATACAATCTACTTCAGTGATATTCGAACCGATCCGCCATCCATGTATCAAACGGGTATCGTGGATACGTTTTTGAATGTGGTTGACATTTCTGAAGATGGGATGACATACAGGTGGCAGGTGATCGCACATTGTAAGAATAGCAGCATTGAAAGCCCTACCCTACAATTTGTTAAGCGAGACTGAAAGGAAACAGATAGACTCCAATGGATGGATTACATTCTTTTTTTGTAGTCATACGGTTTATATGCAAATCCATGATTCCACTGACCCTCCCGATCTTTCTGTTCTTAGGTTGTTCTAAAGAAGCACAGCCAACCGCTTTGATGGAGCTGCGGGGGGATATGCAAGTAAAGGGTACTGTTTCCGGAACCATTGTCGGCAGCTCCGGGACATCGTTGAGCGCGGTTCATATTTCCCTTGATGATAACAGTTATACGACTATTTCACTGCCCAACGGCGACTTTTCCATCCCCGATATTCCCGCCGGCAACTATTCCGTTTCGCTGAAAAGATTTTCTTTTTCGGATACAACAATCGATGATATTGAGCTCTCGGTAAATCAGGATCTGGTGCTTTTTGATCAGATAGTAATGAGATCCACCAGGGCAAAGCTTTCGGGGCGGGTAACTACAGCCTCTGCGGGAGGAGTCGCCGGTGCGGGAATCACAATAGCTAATCAGCCCTATATGACTCTTTCAGACGAAAGCGGAGACTTTGGCTTTACCGACCTTCACTCAGGGCCGGCGACCATTATTGCGGCAAGAAAAGGTATCGGATGGGGAGAAACGGTGGTAGAGCTGCTGCCTGATAATAAGCTTTCCGTTTCGATATTTCTGGACAATGAAGGCGGCAGGATTCAGGGAAGCGTGCTGGATGAACATGGAAACGGTATTGGAGGAGAGATCGTTTCTGCAATGGGTGGAGGTATAACGGATACTACAAACGAGGATGGGGAATACATCCTGGACAACCTCCCGTCAACCATTCCCATAACCATATCCGCCGGTGAGGAGCGCTCCCTGGGAGGATTGCGTGTACGAGAGGGCGGAACTCTGGCCGGAGCCGATCTGGTGCAGGTAAACACGGTTGATGGTCATGGTGTTGTGCTTGGTGATCAGACTGTTATATCGGCGAAACGATTACCGGTGAAACTTACAGCGGATCTGCGGGAAGATCAGGATGGCCGGATACCGGTTGACAGTATTGCACATTTTCGCTGGGATGTCGACAATGACGGCGAAATTGATACTGTAACATCGGAGCCGTCGCTGGAGATCGCGCCTTCATCGGACTGGGAAGAAGAAACAAATGTCGGTTATGGAATAATGACCGTGCGGGGAGATACTGTTGATGGGGCAAAAATAACCGTCCGCCGGGTATCAACGGTACCCGTCGTGGATGCGAACGCCCCCAAATCTGCACTGAGAACCGGTGAACCGGGTGTATTTAAAGGTAAGGCACTTTCACTGACCGGCAACATAATACGCTATCAATGGACTTTCGGTGACAGCAGCTTGTGGAGCCGCACTGATACGGCGAATGTCGTTCACCGGTATTCGCGTCCCGGTGTCTACAAGGCAACTTTCACCGCATTTACCCCGGACAGTTCGGCAACCGATTCTGTTATGATAAGAGTATCGGGAATACATCTCGGCGTCGCGCTTGACACAATGGCTTTGTCGGAAGGGATTATTCTTGATAAACCTTTCCATACGGATTCACTTGAGTACAGTGCAACCGTTCCATACGATATCGAAAGCATGTTTTTGACCGCCTCCGCACTTGATTCAACCAGCAAGGTCGTTTTTTACGGGGATACACTGGAGCCGCAAACTCCCTCTGACACAAAGTCTTTGAAAGTAGGCTTAAATGAAATTGTGGTTTGCCTGATAGCTGTTGATGGTTCGGTGGGGGAGTATGTAATACAGATTAAGCGCCAACCCAATACAGACGCCTCCTTAAACGAGTTTGCCGTGACTGAAAACGGCGTTGAGAGAGATATCGGTTTTGATAAAGATACGCTCTCCTATAGAATGGGAGTAAGTGATACAACTGATTTCTTATCCGTGAATGCAAAGGCCACCGACAGCATGGCTCTGGTAATTATCGATGCCGATGATCCCGATACGCTTGGGGTTGATGAAATGGTTCCGGTTCAGTTGGAAGGCAGAGAAACTGTAACGAAGCTAAAGGTCGTCGCGGCCAACAGGGTCGATTCGAGAATCTATACGTTTAGAGTTTTAAGGCAACCGGTTCTCTCGAGCCTTACCGTCAGTGCAAATGGAGAGCCGGTCGATTTTGAATTTGAATCCGGTCGGTATGTCTGTTCTCTTGAGGTGGAGTTTTCAACCGAGTTCATCACAATTGTGCCTCAAACATCTGAAGAAACGGACCTGATAATTATCGAGCAGGATACGCTGGAGACCGGTGAGTATACGCGTTTTTTGGATATGGGGACCGATACGATTTCCATTTCCGTTGTGTCCGTAAACAATCCCCTAAAATATGCACTAAAAGAGTACCACTTTATAGTACACCGGCCCACACGATCGGAAGCCTCCCTTTCATCACTTCGGATAGATGACGAAAATGGGAATTTTCTCGCGGAAAGATTCTCCCCGGATTCGATGAGTTACGAACTGGATCTGCCTTACGAGGTTGACTCCATAAGTATTTCCGCACTGCCCCGTGATGAACTGGCGTCGGTTGTGGTAGAAGGAGATACGGTTGATGTCGAGGAAGCGTTCCCGTTGTTGCCTGCGGTGGGTTCGGACACGGTTGAAATAGTTGTAACTTCCGCCGACGGTCTGGTGGAAAATACATACAGGGTTTACATAACGCGTTTGGCCAATCCCGATGCATCCCTTCAATCCCTTTTGCTTTTGGTAGAAGGAAACAACAGGGATATTTCATTCAATGCATCACGTTTTGTATATGATATACAGCTTCCGTGGTTTTGCGACTCGTTTGTCCTGGCTCCAACACCATCCGATTCACAGGCTTCGGTTTCGATAAACGACAACACTGTCTCCTATGGTGATTCGGTTAACATAGCGGCGTCAGGTCCGGATACCGTAACCATCCGGGTAGTTGCGTCCGATCAGAAAAACATACACACATATCGGCTTAGAGTAACCAATGCACCAGTTCCGAATCCCGGTATCTCTGAAATACTCGTAACTGTTCAGGGAATGGAGCCGCGAACCTTAACGAATGACACAAATGAGTTCGAGATAGATGTGGCTTACGGAACGGAATCCATCGACTTGACGCCCATCGCCGCCGATTCGTCGAGAATCATCGTTGAAGAGGATACTATCGATTCAGACGAAAGTGTTACGGTGGAATTCAGTGCGCGTAAAGACACAGTTTTTCTTACCGCATTCTATGTTTTTCCGGATACTTTCAGAATATATAAGATTTATATAAACCGCATGTTGCGAACCGAAGCCGCACTCGATTCTTTAACCGTTTTTAATGAGGCTTCGGGTTTTGCCGCTCAGATTGCCCGTGAAGGTATGAGGTTTTCTACAACGGTGCCTTTCGGCGAGGATACGGTCAATATCCGTTTATTTCCGCGGGATCCGGAGGTCGCAATTAAGATCAACGATCTGCCACTCGAAAGCGATACATATACCGTACCATTACTATTGATGGACAATACGTTTGAGATTATTGTTACCGCCCAAGACGGTCAAACGGATTCGGTCTATACGCTTGTTGTAAGCCGCAGCGGCGATTCAAATTCCCTTGCGCAAATGATTTCGTTGAACGGAAGCGATATACCCGGTTTTGAACACAACCAGTATGCATACTCTTTACAGTTGGAGCCGGATGTGGACAGTGCCGAGCTGGTGGTGGTGCCGCAAAGTGACAACGCTCGCGTATCGATTAATCGGGCGACTCCGGTTACGGGGACATACTCACAAACCATTAGTATATCCGAGAATGAAAGTATTCGCGTCGAAATATATTCCGGTGACTCAACCGATACTACGCTATACACCATTGAGATCAGCAGGACACATTACAGGCTTCATGTATCCGCCCAGGACTATGTGCAGTCGTTAAGCCTGCATGGCGACACTCTGATTGCGGCGGGCGACAGCGTCACTATTAGCTCCATTAATCCCCGGCGATATTCTTTGTATAGAGTCCATGCAAATGGCTATGTACTGGAACCTCAGGGCGGAATGGTAACTTTAAGAGATATCAGAGCCAGCGATACAGTGGAAGCTGTTTTGAATCACATACCGGAGTTTACAGGAGAGCTGGACACCACAGTCTATCGAGGGCGGGAGTTTTCATATATGCCGGCGGTTAATGATTATGATAACGACCCGCTCCAATTCGAGGTGGTGGATCAGTCATTGCCGGATGGATTGCAGCTCAATAACGAAACCGGTGAAATAACTGGCGTGCCTGTCTCTATGGGCCTGTGGGACGTAGAATTGACCGTAACTGATAACAAATCTTCTCCCGATACCATCGGACCGCTAAGGATAGAGATCGGTATCGAAGATGTATTTCTGGTAGATAGCCGTGCTGCTGGATTGGAGACCGGATTATCCTGGGGAAACGCCTTTGGCGATATCGATCAGGCTCTTTATGCTGCGCTCCAAAGAGAGGCACCGTGTCAAATATGGATAGCGGCGGGAGTTTACAATCCCGGCCCGGAACCTCAGGATTGTTACGAGCTGTGTCAAGGAGTGGAACTATTTGGCGGATTCGGCGGAAGTGAACAGGAATTAGCAGAAAGGAACATCAAAGAAAACCAGGTGTATGTCACCGGCTTTTACAACCAGGAACCTGCCAACAGCATAATTATAAAGGCCGCCGAAAATTCTTTGCTTGACGGTCTTTATATACATGGAGCGCGACAATTTGAAAATGAAACGTCGGCTGCTGTTTACGCCAACGATCTGGTCGGCATCAAAATCAAATCATGTGAGATTTACGATAACGAGTCTCAAAACATGGCGGCGATTTATTCAGACAATTCTTTGATGGAAATAGTTAGTTGTGTCATTTCAAATAATGGATCAGCCGGGGAATCCGGCACTGCTTCGGCTGTATATGCGACAGGCGGTGATTTAAACATTCAGAATACTTTGTTTTATAATAACGTAAACGGCGATTATATCATTCATAATCGGGGGGGCTCCACAACCTTGATTAACTGCACCGTTGCTGATAATCAAGGGTATGCTTACCTTGAGGGGTATTGCAAAGTTTTAAATACCGTTATCTTTAATCCTTTGGAACACACACAAATCCGAATAAACAGTCCCGAAACATCATACATCGAGAATTGTCTTATCGAGGGGGCGTTTGACGAGGGTGTAATAAACGAAGGGGACGGCCCGGTTGAAAAAGGGTACCTCACGGATGCGGATCCAATGTTTGAAAATGACGGTTACTATATGTTTTCTGACGGTTCCTGTTTGGCCGACGGAGGAAATAGCCAGTACAATGATCCAGAGATCCGATCCGATGTTTACGGTGAGCCAAGAATACAGGGACAGAGTATAGACATTGGTGCCGTGGAAAGTCCCCATAGTCAGCATGAAGTTCTGTTTACGGTATTGCCCAGTGATTCAGGAATCGCCGAGCCCGGGGAGCCTGTCTACCTGCCACGATATACCGAAACACCATTATCCGCTTCGCCAAATGAAGGCTATGCATTTAAGCGATGGGAGATCGTAAGCGGACAACCTGAAATCGAAGATCCATTCAGTGACAATACCGTAGTCAGGGTAAACGGAATCAACGATATAATTCAACCGATATTCGCTGAAGCATTCAGACTCACCGTGACGGTGGACGGCGACGGAGGCCGTATTACCTGTGATCCGGAATATTTTCTGGCCGTCGGTGATTCGATTCTGATCAGTGCGGAAGCGGAGCCGGGGTTTTCGTTTACTACCTGGGAAGTCGATGGCGCTCTGGATTTTGATGACCAAACAAGCCCGCATACCTATGTTAAGTTGCTTGATGAAATTGCAACCCGGGTGGAGGCTCGATTCGAGCCAAGCAGGATTGTATATGTAAGCGAAGAAGGAAACGACGAAAACAACGGAGTAACATGGGCCGGCGCCAAACGTACCGTTCAGGCGGGAATCGATAGGGCCGCAGAGATGCAGCCGTCAAGCGAAACTCCCGTGGAGGTTTGGGTGTCCCAGGGAACGTATTATCCTACTTTTCAAATGGATTCCGATGATCCAAGCACAAGGGCGTTTCTTATTCACCCGTTCATTCACCTTTACGGAGGTTTTAGAGGCACGGAAAGAGATCCTTACGAAAGGCAGACTGTTGCTGGTGAATATGGTGATATTGCGATGGTGAATGAGACGGTGCTGGATGGTAGGACTGATTCTTACCGAGTGGTGGAATGTATAGATGAGGTTGTTCTGGACGGTGTTACCATCACCGGCGGCAATAATAACATGCGTTTTCCTGAGGGCGGATCAGCTGTTTATACCGGCAGCGCGACGATCAAAAATTGCCGTATCGTAAATAATAGCTCCACTGGTACTGATTTCGGCAGCGCCATACATGGCAGGCAGACCGCGAATATACTAATTGAAAATTGTTATATAGGAAATAATAGCTCACAGGATGTTGAAAAAGGGGGAAGTGCCTTAAGCCTTTTTGAGGCACAAGCAAGTATTACAAATAGTCATTTCGACAGGAACCATACAGATGGGAGTGGCGGAGCCGTATTTGCTGAAAACGCCGGATATAACATTGACGGCTGTGCATTCACCAATAACACTTCGTCGCATCAAGGCGGGGCAATATTTTCAATTCACAGCCAGAACCCATATCGTGTGGTCAATTCCGTTTTTGAGGACAATATGAGTGAGTATGAAGGCGGTGCGATAATTCTGCTGGATGCAAATCTTGAATTTACAAATTGTACTTTTTACAACAATTCTTCCGGTAATCAGGGCGGCGGTATATTAATAAATGAGTTCCAAGAAATAGCGTCTATTTCTAATTGCATTCTTTACAATAACACATCCGCGATGGAGGGCTTTCAGAGCGATTTCGAAGATCAGATTGCTATTATGGGTGAAAATGAAAACCCTCCTGACGTTTCATACTCCTGCATACAGAGCCAGACAGGTGATTTGCCATATCCGGGGGAAGGAAATATTATGGAAGACCCCATGTTTTCAGAGGGAGAACTGAGGCTTTCAATCGGATCTCCATGTATTAACAGCGGGAATGCAGAGGGAAGCCCGATTTATGACATTACCGGTGCGCAAAGGGATGAGTTTCCTGACATGGGAGCATATGAATACCTGGAATAGCAGGAGGACAAGACTGAACACTATCGTGCATGGTGCCTTCATGGTTCTTCTCCTTGAGAAAGATGAATGTCGTACCTGTTCTGTTATCATCACTATAGATAATGCCGTGCTGATAGTCTTTGGGCTGTCATGCCATGGGCTGCCCCGCTCGGCAGAGGTACAAAAAAGGCACCAAAAAAAGTCTGCGTACGGCGGTTGTGCCTTACCTTTTTCTTAAAGGCTGTGAAACGTGCGTGAAAAAGTAACACGCGGTACGCGATGACGATGTTGACTCGGTCGACGACGATGTTGTCCCGGTCGACGACGATCTTGACTCGGTCTGCGTATTCCGGGATAACGTGGCAGCCAATTCCGGACACACCCGGCACCCCAATC
>CAZPHU010000119.1:0-8975 GCA_964586285.1 uncultured Fibrobacterota bacterium
GCCTTGCGTGCTTCCTCTGCCTTCTTTATATCCGCCGTCTTCTTAATTAATTTCGTTTCCTGCTCGGGCTCCAGGGATATTTCGGAAAGATCCGCTTCTTCCATCTCTTCAGACTCTTCCAAATCGATTTCGGGAGGTGTTTGGGCCGGGGCCTGGGACTGGGATTGAGTCTGGGACTCGGATTGAGTCTGGGAAAGAATGCCTGCGATACCGGATTCAGCCAACTGTGTTTCGGAGAGCTGGCTTTTCGCCAGATACGCGCCAAGGACAAGAAGGGTTTCGAAGCGTTGCTCTATCTTCTCCAGCCGTTTGTCAAAACCGCTCAAGTATTCGCGTATCTGGTAGGGCTCTCCGCAATGAGGACATTGCAGCGCCTCCTGGGAAATTTTCTTTCTGCAAAATGAACAATTCATGAATCCTCCCGGAAAATTATGCAACACTTATCAGACCCAACTATGCCTGACATAACAAAATTAGCCTGAAATTTTGGAAAGTCAATCCCTTTTTAATCTTATATGCAATAATATAGAAGTTTACCGTTCTTGTCCGCTAAAAAGTACCTCTCTTTGGCCACTTTTTTACCTGTTGCCCGTTGAAAATCCTGCTGATCCACAAACCGATGCCGGCATACTCTTTGAGATCATATTAGTGTGCATGGTTCATTATTCAGTTTAAAATTGCTTCAGGGGAGCGCATGGGCGATATCACAGATAATGGGGAGCCGGCGGATATCTTCGAAATTCCGGAATTTACATCAATCAGTCAGGAAGCCAAATACCTGGGCAAGAGACTGCTGAGTCACGATCTGATCGAAATATTCACCGGCACCCGCGACGGTACTTCCGAACAGAAAAACAAACTCGATGCGCTTACATCCCGGTTGGGTAACGGCATATATGTGGAGATCGTTTATTCCCTTACCCACACCCTGGTGAGAGACAAAGATGAAGCCCGGAAAATATACGAGGAGATTATAGCGCATAAGACTTTCATTACCGGTATGCTTAACCGGAATATAAGCGTGGAAGTCGCCGCTCTAGACTACTTGCAGGGTGTGCGAAACATGCTTAAGGAACCAACCATCATCGAAGCGGACAAGTGTGACTCATTCGCGTATCGCTCGATAATGGATGAAACCACCCAGGTTTACGAGAAGGGCCTTTTGGATACGGACCTGGATGCCGAAATTGAGCGTTCGAGGCGTTTTAACGTTCCGTTTTCGATTCTGTTTATAGATATCGACAACCTCAAACATCTAAACGATACCTACGGACATGAACTGGGCACCAGAGCGATTCTGTTTGTCACCGAATGTGTTAAGAAAAACCTTCGCAAGTACGATTCAATCTATCGCTATGGGGGAGATGAGTTCGTGGTGCTTCTTTCCAGAGCCGATACAGATCAGGCAAATGCTATCGCGCAGCGAATAATCGATCTGATTCACGAGGGACGTGTTGAAGGTCTTTCAAATCCGCCGGGAATAAGCATCGGACTGGCGTCATACACAAGTGGTGTCGAATGTGACAAACAAGGTTTGCTTAGCGCGGCCGACACCGCCTTGTATCGAGCCAAGGACGCGGGAAAGAACCGCATCTGCATCTACAGTGATCTGCAGTCCGAATCAGCCGTCTGTCAACAACTGGATGATCCGGGCAATAGTAAGCGTGTGGTTCTGAAGGGTATACCGCTTGTTAAAGGAATAGGGATCGGACGAAGTTTCGGTTACCGTGATGTCGCCGGCAGAGAGACGGAGATCTACGACATCGAGCCCGAAGGGATCGAAAAAGAGCTGGCTCGGGTCGATCAGGCTTTGCAGAAAACCCGGCCCTATATTTCTCGTATCCGCAAATCGGTGGAGTATGCCTTGGGAAATAAACCAGCTCAAAACAAAAGCAGGCTTGAAATTGATCCCAAATCTATTCTCAAAGAAATAGAGGATGAGATGAGGCGACGGCAGATCAATGCCGAGCAGATCGTTCGCGGGGTGTTTCATCAGATAGAGAGGCGGTTTCGCGCATATCCTTCAAAAGCAATACGGGAACATGCCAACCAGGTATCGGAAATATGTAATCGTATTTTGCGACTACTCACGGGAACCCTGGAAAATCCACTATCAACGCTACCCGATGATATAGTTATCTTTGCCCGACGGCTTCTTCCTGCCGACACTGTTCACTTCGACACTCGCCGCCCGGCTGCCATCATCACCAGAGACGGTGGTGTAAGCTCCCACTCGGCCGTAATCGCCCGTGCCATGGATATACCGTCGGTTTCTCGGCTGCCGATGAATATCGATGATCTGCCCCAAAACGTGCCGGTGATTGTAGACGGCTATAAAGGTCTTGTAGTGCTCAATCCCACCGAGGAGGAGATAGATGAATATCGCAGGCAGAAAGAAGCCTTGCTGGAAAAGAAAAAAGCCATGATTAATCGCTGCTCAAACCTGGCGCTTACCTATAATAACAGCTCGATCCGTATACATGCGACTGTTTCGGGACCTCAAGACATTGCGACGGCGATTGAAACCGGTTGTGACGGGATTGGTCTTTGCAAGATTGAACCGCTTTTTATGAGAAGCACAATGCTGCCAAGTGAGGGGGAGCTGTTTCAGGCACTTTATCAAAACCTCCAGCCCGCCGCATCTAAAGAAATTACTATCCGATTGCCCGATCTTGGAGGAGACCGCCGGCTGCCGTACATAAATCAACAGCCCCAAAATGAACCGGCTCTGGGGCTCAAGGGTATAAGATTTCTTTTGCGCTGCCCCATAATCCTGGAGATAATGCTCAGGGTATGTATACGGCTAAGTGCACATTTCGATATCAGGATTCTGATACCGACGGTAACCTTGCCGGAGGAGATCGAGACGGTTCGACGCAAATTAAAAAGGGAAATGGCTCTTCTTGAAGAAGAAAAGGTCAGGTTCAACGAGGACATCGCGATTGGTGCAATGATTGAGACACCCTCGGCGGTAATGTCTGGTGATCAGATCATGCGGCAGGTGGATTTTTTCAGCATCGATTCAACCGACCTTATTCAGTACACGATCGCGGCCGATCGCGAAAATCTTCAGGTCGCCGATTATTATGAGAGGGGAACCGAAATCGCTTTCAACATGGTGCGGGCAATAGTGAATAAATCAAAGAATAATGGTCTGAATTGTACTCTGTGCGGCAGGCTGGCAAGTGATATGCGGTTTACCCAGACTCTACTGGCCGAGGGATTGACCGAATTTTGCGTCCTGCCGCCAATCATCCCCGATATGAAACAAAACATTCTGTCTTATATCAGAGGCGACGCGGCTCCTATTTGAATTCTTCGCGAAAAGAATCGAAAGCCTGTTTAAGAGAGCCTATTTGCTGCTCTAATTGCTCCACCCTTTCCTCCAGATCGGCTATGCGCTTTTGTTCCTGCTCTACACGCACCCGAGCAGGCTCGGCGCAAGGTTCGATGCTCATGTCGATCTGAGGTTCTCCGGAGAACAGGTGCATAAACCGATGCTCTTTTCGGCCGGGCTGCAGCGGCAGGCGTACCACAAACGGACCGTCCTCACGCTCCGACAGTTGGGATATTACCCGCTCCACCTCCTCCAGACCCGAGAAATTATACATGCGATTTGTCCTGTTTTTTATCTCCCCTACAGTCTGAGGACCACGAAGAAGAAGAACACACAGGACACTGACCTCCGCATCAGACAATTCCCAGTGCGGCCTTAGATTATGCTCATATTTGGGAACCCGTCCACCGGCGGTGTCCAGCTTCCAGACCAGGTGTTTACTCTTGAGACTGTCCAGAGCACGCACCACCTCGCTCTCATCAAGAGACATAACCGGCTCGCGGTTGCTTTTCTGGTTACAGGCGGCCGTAAGCGAATTCAGGCTCAACGGATAGTATTCGGGAGTGGTCAGCTCCTTTTCAACCAGTGATCCCAGAACCCTAACTTCTCTTTCATCCAGCTGAATATCCATAATTATCTCTCCCAGGTCCGGCAAAGCCGGAGAATCAAGAATTAAAGATCAAGGAATTAAAAAAAACTTCATAGACAAAATATTACGGCAAAAAACGTGTTTTTGTCGGACAGATAAAACCGGCGGTGCCAAAGAATGAAGCAGCGTGAATCAAGCAAAGCGTAACCGTTAAACTACCGGGTAAACCCAAAAAGGTGCAGCTGCCAAGTCCGGTGACTAATTAAGCTTACGCAGATCACGTTTACGCAGGCGAATCTCCCTGGGCGTAACCTCTACAAGCTCGTCGTCGTTAATATATGAAATACAATCCTCAAGAGTCATTTTCACCGGAGGCACGAGCAGCACGTTGTCGTCGGAGCCGGCGGCACGCATGTTGGTAAGCTTCTTACTCTTTGCCGGGTTAACCACCAGATCGTTCTCTCTGCTGTGCTCGCCCACAATCTGACCGGCGTACATGTTGGCTCCCGGGCCGAAAAACAGTTTGCCGCGGTCCTGAAGATTAAACAGGGCATATGCGACGGTCATGCACGATTCCTTGACGATAAGTACACCGTTTTTACGGTTGCGTATCTCTCCGGCATGCTCCATATAGTCGTGAAACACGTAATTCATCACCCCCATGCCTTTTGTATCGGTCATGAATTCGGATCTGAAACCCAGAAGTCCGCGGGTGGGAATAACATACACGATTCGAGCCATCCCGTCGTTTTGTTCCAGATGCAACATTCGGCCCTTGCGTGCCCCAAGCTTCTCTATGACCGCTCCCATATACTGCTCGTCAACGTCGATTGTGACCTCCTCGTAGGGCTCCAGCAGTTTCTCCCCCTCTTTTTTGAGGATCACCTGCGGACGAGTGACCTGAAATTCGTACCCCTCCCTTCGCATACGCTCGATCAGAATCGAAAGATGTAACTCTCCGCGCCCCGAGACGCTGTAACCTACCTGGTTGGTCAACTCCTCCACCACCAGTGCAACATCCGAAAGCGTCTCACGGTACAAGCGGTCCGCCAGGTGGCGTGATGTCACAAACTGCCCTTCCTTACCGGCAAAAGGTGAGTCGTTTGGAATGAAACTCATCGAAATGGTAGGGGGATCTATAGTTATCGGCGGGAGCGGACAGGGTTGACTCGGGTCGGTGAAGCTGACCCCGACCGTAACCTCTTCCATTCCCGCAACCGCTACGATTTCTCCTGTCCCGGCAATATCAACCGGAACCTTCTCGTTTCGTTCGAATCGGTACACCTTGCTGATACGAGCAGGCATAAGAGTTCCGTCTCTAAGAGCAACCGCGATGTCTTTGTTTACATTCAATGTCCCCTGCGTGATCTTTCCGATTCCCAGACGTCCCAGATAGGGCGAGTAGTCGATGGAGCTTACCAGCATCTGCAAAGGTTTGTCGGACTCCCCGGCGGGAGGCGGGATCTCTGAGACGATCTTCTCAAAAAGCGGCTCCAGGTTATTGGGCTTTTCCTCGGGATTGTCGATCGCGTAACCGTTTTTCGCCGAGGCGTACACGACCGGAAAATCAAGAATGTGGTCGGGGGCGTGAAGTTTAACGAAAAGATCAAACACCTGATCCACCGCCCAGTGGGATCTTGCGGCGGGCTTGTCGATTTTATTTATTACCACTATGATCGGAAGATGAAGCGCCAGCGCCTTCTTGAGAACAAAGTATGTCTGGGGCATTGGCCCCTCCTGAGCATCCACCAGAAGCAGCGCGCCGTCGGCCATTTTCAAAACTCTCTCCACCTGACCGCCGAAATCGGCGTGCCCGGGCGTATCGATTATGTTTATCCAGTAATCCTTGTACCGAAGACCACCGTTTTTAGAGGCGATTGTTATACCACGCTCACGCTCAAGGTCCATGGAATCCATCAGTCTTTCACTAACCTGCTGATTTTCGCGAAACATGCCGCTTTGGCTCAGAAGCTTGTCCACCAGTGTTGTCTTGCCATGGTCCACGTGGGCGATGATGGCAATATTTCGTATCAGTTCCTGTTTCATAAATCCTTATCCGATCGCATGCCCGGGCAGGCGATACTTAAATTGAAAAAAATCACTTTGCTCTTTGCGCAATTTGAAACGTCGTAAATAATTTGCGTAATCCGGTGCCGGTACAATGAGACTTTCTGATCAGCGCCTGTTTTGGGATTGTTCCTTTCCTAGCCTCTCATGCCGGCAAGCAACTCATTGATGTCGACTGTAGCAACGCCGGTCCCATAATCGGCCATGGCGTAAGGCAGCACAAGCGTATCCTGATGAAGTAGAGCACCGCAGGTGTAAACGACATTGGGCACATACCCTTCACGCTCATTCTCGTTAGGCTCAATCAGCGGCTCCCTGAGTCGTCCGATTACCCTGGTCGGATCTTCCAGGTCCAGAAGCACGGCGCCTATGGAGTATTTGCGCATGGCACCGACCCCGTGTGTCAACACAAGCCAGCCCTCGGAGGTCTCGATCGGTGAGCCGCAGTTACCAAGTTGTATGAATTCCCACGTATAGGAGGGCTTCATGATGATGTGAGCTTCGTGCCAGAAATGAATGTTTTCCGAATACATCACGAATATGTTTTCGTTATCCTGTCTGCTTAGCATGGCGTATTTGCCGTTTAGTTTTCGGGGAAAGAGCGCCATGCCCTTGTTCTGGGCGGCCTGCCCGTTAAGGGTGATTATCTTGAAATGAAGAAAATCCCGTGTCTCGATCAGCTGCGGAAGCATTGTAAGCCCGTCGTAGGCGGTGTAGCTCGCATAGTATGTGGGCTCCCCGTCCTCATCTGTAAAAAGCACAAACCGGGCGTCCTCTATACCCTTTTTCTCGCTGGGAGATTCGGGGAAGATAATCCGTTGACCGATAGGTAAATCCTCCGAGAATACAATCTCGTAGTTTGCATACGCAAGCCACATCATGGCCTCGGCCGTACGGTCGGTATTGGCAAAGCCGTTATGGCTGTGGCGTTTATGGTATTGAATACTGGCCTTCAGTTCGGGAAGAGTAAAGCTTGTCTGAAGGGAATCGAGCACGATCTGCGAAAATTGATTGTTCATGCCGATTTCAAACAGTTTCTGGCCGTAGCAAACTTTATCGTAGGTCGCGTTGGTGATTGGATCGGGCGTCGTAACAAATCTGCTGGTTTTCTCGAAACTGATGGAAAGATCGGATTCTATTACGCCGGCACGAAAAGAAATACAGGAGATGTGCCCCTCTCCGATCGCCCGCAGGCTCATTACAAATCTCAATGCCCCCTCATCGATTCCGGCCTGATCGGGATGAGGGATAATGGACGGATTAAACAGCGCGGCCGATTCCAGGGCATATTCGCTGGTGAAGTAGGAGCCGATAAGAAGCTTCCGCTCTTCATCGGGTTCGATATCGGTGATCATGTGTTGCCGAATCGTTTCGAATCGTTCCAGAAAAATCGAGCGAATATCAAGGTGTCTGCCCGAAAACTCCTGCATGACCTTGTTGAGCTGTTCATGCACCAGCTTGCTGCTAAGTGCCATGACCCGCGAAATGATTTTCACGATCCGCCCCTCGGTGGGGGGAATGAATGGACGGATCAGCACCCTTGTGCTGTCGGGTGTAAGGCGAATACCTGTTCGATTAACGGCTACACTCACTGTAACGCTCCCTTAAAGATTATTGCGTCTGTCCGATATACGATTTGCCGCCGCAAGGGGGAGAAAAATATATCCCGCAGCATCTGCAAAGATTATTCCGTCGGTAATGGTCCTTGGATTAGGAGGCCAAATGCATCGATCTACCCGTCACCGACAGTTCGAATGCATTGTAAAGCCGATTATTACGAAAGTTGCGCCGTGCATATTACAATCAAAGTCAAAAAGTTGAAAAATCTGTAAGTTTGACTGTAAGGTTGAGAGAATGTGTGAACGAAGGAATGCAACAATGAGGGGTATGTGTGAATCGGGCCCTGACCCGCGGAGCCTGATTTACACATACCCCTTATTCACCCATATTTTAATCATCACGCCTGCCAATGGGAGAGTTCGCGGGAAACCACCTCGACCAGACGCCGGCCGAAATTGCTTCCCCCCTTTTCCAGGATCGGATATTTATCGGTTCTCATTCGCACCGCCAATGCATCTCCGGAGACTATCAGACCGTGTATGGAGGGATACATGACGGTGATCCTGTCCAGAAGCGTGATTCCATTCATTTCGGGCATTTCATAGTCGGTGATAAGAAGATGGGGAAGGTTTCCCTCTTTTATCGCATCTATCACCTGTGTAGGATGTAAAAAAGTCTGAATATTCGAGTATCCGGCAAGTTCAAGATTTTGCTTGAGAATATCTACCGCCAGATCCATGTCGTCTACAATCATAATCTGGTTGTTATACATCTTGGCCCCCTGTAAGGTGTATAGAGGCGAGCGAGTCGTCAATAATTGCAATCGCTGCGCCACAAAATCTTCCCGAACGACGTACTGTTCCTTTTTGAGGGTACAAGGCTTTTATTTCTTCATTTTGCGTCATACCTCTCACACATCTATTCGTCTGGATGTAGCTGCATTCTTCTTTATGCAGCTGTCTGTATTACGATGATGCCCCTCTGATTGTTCAGCCGAAGGCCCATTTCTCACATGCGTTATCAATTCATTCGACGGAAAAAAAATGCCCGCAAGGCAAACTTAGGGAGTGCATTGAGGTACTTCCCTCATTTAAGGAGGTCTTACGAATAAAAAATTGTCATTTTTTTCCATTTATCCGTTTTTTTCGGTCAAACATTTAATAGATTATAGTAGTTGTATTTTATAACGGCTCTAAATTACCGATTTTCCCCCTTCTGTTTCCTGAAAAACTCTATTTACACCTTATACAAAGGAGCTTTTATGCGTTTAGCAGTAATAGCAACAGTTCTTCTATTTTCTGTCGGGACTATGTTTGCCGAAAATAAGGCCGCGGCGGAGAATAAGAAAGCCGAAAAGGCACCAGTGCAAAAGCAGGTCGCTGAACCAAAAAAAACCGATGATCAGCAGGAGGTAGCTGAGAA
>CAZPHU010000119.1:9075-10853 GCA_964586285.1 uncultured Fibrobacterota bacterium
AAAAGCAGGTCGCTGAACCAAAAAAAACCGATGATCAGCAGGAGGTAGCTGAGAAAAAGCCCGCTCCGAAACAGGAGAAGGTAGCCGAGAAGAAGCCCGCCCCGAAACAGGAGAAGGTAGCGGAGAAGAAGCCTGCCCAGGCCAAGGCTGTTAAACCGGTCGCAAAGAAGGCGCCTGCCCAGAAGGCGAAGTTGGCGACAAAAGTCGGAACACAGAATATCAGCGTTGCTCGACTTCACATCGCTCCCGCAATAGAAAACCGTGAGCCGGTGGGTGCGGCCGATAAGTTTTCCGCCGATCTTCCATCCCTCTACTGTTTTTCTCATATCGAGGGAGTTTCGGATACACTCATGATTCAACATCAGTGGTACAAGGGGGATGTTCAACTGAGCAATGTGGAACTTCCGGTCCGCTCATCCAGCTGGCGTACTTACAGCCGGGTGAATCTGCCCGAAAAGGCGGCCGGTAACTACAAGGTAGACATTGTAAACAGCCAGACCAAAGAGGTCATGAAGACGATTCAGTTTACGGTCAACTAAATCCCGGTTTCAAATTCTTCCTGCCAGGCGCATGACATCCTGTGTCATGCGCTTTTTTATTTCGGCACAAGACTTGTTAGGCTTTATGATTTCCTGTAATCGAGGAGGTCTGATGACGCCTAAACATTTCGCCCATCTGGGGACGTCCGGGTGGACCTATGATCATTGGAGTGGTCGTTTTTATCCAGCCGATGTATCCAGGCGCAGGTGGTTTGAGTATTTCAGCCAACATTTCGACACCGTGGAGCTTAACGCCTCATTCTATCGGATTCCTAAGGAATCGGTGGTTGAATCGTGGAATTCCCGTGCCCCCGACCGATTCGTCTTCAGCATTAAGATGTCGCGTCTGGTAACTCACGTAAAGAAGCTTCGTAACTGTGATGATGAACTTCGTTGGTTTTTTGGAGTTTTCACGCCGCTGAAGAAAAAAATCGGCATGTATCTGATTCAGATTCCGCCGTCGCTTAAGGTTAATCACGATCATCTGAAACAGTTTTGTGAAAAACTTCCTTCCGATGCACCCGTTACTTTCGAGTTTCGTAACAAAAGCTGGTATGTAGATCAGACCTATAAAATACTTGCGGATTTCAACCACTGTTTTTGCATTCACGACATGAGTGGTTCTTCCACCGAGCGAATCGTTACCGGCCCCGCCGCATACCTTCGTTTTCACGGTTATCATGAGCGCTACGGAGGCGATTACACCGATGAGATTTTGACCGATTGGGCCCACTGGATAGGAAATCAAACCCGCAAGACCCAAGTATTCGGTTATTTCAACAACGACTTCGAGGGCTTTGCCGTAAAAAACTGTCTCAGGCTTCGAGAAATGATAAAAGAGAATAAGTATAAGAAACAGGACACAAAGACCGGGAGTTAGGAAAGGCAAGCCGACGGTATTTGTCTTAAGAGAGTGAGTTGCATAACATGTAAAGTCAATTAGCCTGACTTCAGGCCCCCTGTCCCCGTTAAAGGGGAGACGTTTTAAGATGGGGGATTGCCAAATTTGTGAGCTTATCGATGTTCCCGGGTTTTTGCCCCAGCCTTATAGACGAAATCGCCAAACTACCCCCCGCTTAAATACCCACTCCCACCCAACCTCCACCAAAACCCTCGGAAATGGGTCTCCCCTTTAGGGGGACAGGGGGCCGGGGAGACACGGGCCGCGCACAAACCGCTATATCATGCAATCCCCTTTTGGAAAACGAGCTTTCCATTGAAAAAACCTGTTCGGTGATA
>CAZPHU010000120.1:0-10843 GCA_964586285.1 uncultured Fibrobacterota bacterium
AATAAATCCGGTTTGAATAAACATCTGCTTGATTTCATCTGAATATTTCGCAAAGTCAACCATTGGACTGTCGCTTTCGACTATTTCTCCGTAGGCATCATAAGTTAACAATTAGATGTGAACCGGACGTATAATTTGGTGGCCGCGGATGTATTCAACATCCGGGAATATGTCGTTTGTTTCATTTGTTTGTTTCGTCTTTCCATTGAAGTAATTTGATTAATCAGGTTAATTACTGTAACAGAATCGACTCTCAACATACCCGGCTTTTTTAGCCGGTCCAAATCAATGATCGAAAATGAAATTGACATCATCGAGCGATATATCGACCCACCCTTTCTTGCTCCTCAGCTCAATTGTCAGCACCGAATTTTGGGCCGGCGGTATTGAGGTTTTCAAAGACAGTTTACACCACTGCGGGCTCTCAAAGAAGATATACCTTGAGCGGCTGGAAAGTTTAAAGGGACTCATTTGGGCATAACCCCATCCGTTCCCGTTCCACCTGTACCGCGCCGCTATATTGCCGCTCCCCCGCATCCACCAGCGCATTTCTACACGACCTCTGCCCGGTACCAGAATGCCTTTTGCGGCTATCGCCGAGGAGCGAGAAAGCTCTCCGCAAAACCGGGCGTTGTAACTGCCCTCAAATGGGGCTACGGTATCCAGCAGGCAAGTCAACTTGCCGATGTTTGCCTTCCAGCCTTCAAAGCCGCTCTCGAAACCGCACCTATAGCGATTGCGGCAAAGCGAAATGTCGTCTTTTTTCCTCTTTTTATCATCGAAGGGCCCGCGGTAAATGATCGCACTGACAGGTAGATGGTCGGAAAAACCACGGGTGGTATGTTTGCGTGATTGATTGATGTAAAGGATCTTCCGGCGAAACGGCTTATCGTCCCATATAAGCCGTCCGTGCCAGGTAAAGATATCAAACGATTTGTGTAAATAGGAGAAGCCAAGCGTATCGAACAGAGAACTCGGCATAAGGATGTGATCGGGGGTTTGAGGTTGGCCGCGATACACATAGGAGCAGCGAAGCCGGGGATCGATATCGGTCCACAAATCCATATGCTCCAACCTCTTTATTTCTCGACTGCTCGTGTAACATACGGTTGAAGCATCCCTTAGCTTGATCGTACCCAAAATATGATTAACAGATGTCAACCCCCCGGAC
Source organism: uncultured Fibrobacterota bacterium (assembly GCA_964586285.1). Classification (GTDB taxonomy): domain Bacteria; phylum Fibrobacterota; class Chitinivibrionia; order Chitinivibrionales; family CAYFVL01; genus CAZPHU01. The sequence goes on from CAZPHU010000120.1 coordinate 1,172, forward strand.
TCGTTTGAATGATTTCCCGGCATGCTTTCCCACTCATCGTAGTTGCAATTTAAATCACCCAGGACGACGTAGTCCTGATTTTTTGGAATAGTGGAGAGAAAGCCGGACAGGGATTTTGCCGCCTCGATACGATAAGTCTCGGGCCAATACTTGGACGGCCAATGGTTTACAAAAAAAACCACTGTATCCTCACCTATAAGAACCTTGGCGTGAAGGATCGGGCGTGAAGTTGTGCCGTCGGGCAATTTCACATCCAGTGAGCCGGAATTTATAATCGGGTATTTTGACAGCAGAGCCGGATAGGTAGCGCTTGTACCCCCAACCGGGATGGCCGAATACATGTAAGGAACACCACGCCTGTTTAGAGCGATTTTCAGATCTCGAAGTGCTGTGCGGTTCTCTATTTCACAGAGACCAATTATATCGGCACCTAAAGCTTTAATCGCTTCGGCAATATTGGACAACTTGTTATCATAGGTATATTGGTTCCATCCCGTGGCGGAGGGAACGAAAAGCTCGTATTCGGAGCCGTCTCGATTGATGTCAAAAAGATTCTCAATATTGTAGAAAGCTATGCGCACGGAGTCGCCGGGTTTTTCGATCGCACGTCCGATGTCGCCCTCGCGTGCCGGATACAGAAAGTATACACCGTATACCAACATAATGAGGATGGAAAGCGACGTGAGATTCTTCATGAGTAAGCCGTCTCTATGTGATCGACCGTTTTAAATATTACCTGAACTAAGCGCCTTATACGGCGATTTGCCTGATCCAATCCCTCGGGACGGAAAAATCCAGCAATCCTTTAATTACCTTGCAGGGATATTCTAGTCTTGCTTCACCCCTTTCGCCCTCATGGGATTGCGTAACTCATTTGCTCATCTACGCTTGGTTCAGGTATTACATGTTCTTAAACTCCAATTACCAATATAAGCATTCTTTCATACAGACCGCAAAGCTTTAGAGGAATTTTCCTCCCACAACATCGCACAGTCATCTTCGTATTTTATGTGGTTTTTACGCAACCCGCGCGTTGCTAATAACATAGAACCGAGGCAAAAGCCCGGGCATATCGACTATAAGCGCATTTTTTTTCCTCATCCAATTCAATCGTATCGTTATTGTATATTATAGACATACCATGATTTTTGCTGTGCATGGATCATTTTAATGACTCGGTAAATAATTTCATTTCATTTAAGCGCTCATATTGGATGTCCGCAAAAGCCTGCATTTCATCTTTATGAGTGCCCGACGTAAAACTTTAATAGAAATACCGGTATCATGAAGTTTTTTCCTCTTTTAGTGTGTACATGCTTTTTGTTTGGCATCTTTTCCCCCTGTCTGGGTAACTCTCTGGATGATTTCTTCTCCCAATATCACATAAACCCTGCCGGCATCAGACAACTTCGCGCGGGTAATTTCCAGGAAGCGCGCAAGGCGTTGGAGCAGGATACCGCCTATTCGGACACCGGTTTTCACTATTTCAAGCTTGCGCTCTCATATTCGGGAGAAAATGATATTGGTAAAGCTCTGTTTTATCTTCGACGGGCACTGGCGGCAGACAGTTCTCTTGCGCCGTTTGTGTATACCAAGATAGGCGAAATTGAGCGCAATCAGGAGCGCTATATCAACTCACTGGCCTCCTACCGTTCGGCGGTCGATACCATTATCCCCCCCAGATACCGTCAGTACATCTATTCTCAGATGATAGAGATCGCATCGATCATTTCCGACAGCATAGGTAAAATTAACTGGCTGGATGAGATCGTGGGGATTCAGGCGGTGGATAAAGGTGATCCGTCAAAGGATTTCAGGGCATTTGTCGCCGACAGTCAGTGGCAAAAAATCGACAGTATGCTCACCGAATATCTGGATACCTCCATATACAGCAAAGAGCAGTGCGGGATCTGCTCAAGCCTGACAGACACAAAACTCCCCGATACACTTCTAAGCACCGAGAAGCTGTATCGATTATCAAAGGTAGCCAACAAATGCGGCTTCTACTCGGCTTCCAGCGACTTTCTTCATAAAGCGATTGATCAGGCGGATTTTCTTGATATTATCGAGGAGAAGGATTATATCTTTTTTCGCGCCGAGCTAAACTACAATCTGACAAACTACCGTAATGCGATCAAGTGGTTTGATACCTACGAGAGTAAATTCGGCCCCACTCCCCGGCTGGTTTATTTAGTTGCTCGAAGTTATCGATCGTTGGGACAGGGGGCATCGGCAAGCGCCTGGTATGACAAGCACGTTCGCCTTTATCCTCACCACTACAAATCACACGATATACTCTGGTATCGCGCCTGGCAGCGCGAAGACAGCGGAAACACCGGCGGGGCGCGCTCCTTCTACAAACGCATCTTCAACGAACACAAAGGACGAAAATTATCGGACGACGCATACTTTCGATATGCACTAACATTTTATAAAGATGCGGTAGAGAGTAAAAAATCCCAGGATTATCAGAATGCGCTAAACTCGTTTACCGACTTTACCCGTCGCTACGGCAAGTCACAACTGCATAGGGCGGCTCAATACTGGAGAGCCAAATGCTTTCTTGCGCTTAATCAGAGGAAAAAAGCACGAGACATCTGCAGTGAGCTTTCGAGCAGTTACCCTACCGACTATTATGCGTATCGGGGCCGTGAGCTGCTGCGATCCACCGGCGATTCATCCGCCGGTTTGCATCTGGATACGATCTACGACGTTCAGAAAACAGTATCGTGGCTCGATTCGATCTCCCGGCACGCACCGCAACTAAGCAAAAATGACAGCGCGAAACTGTACATTGGCCGCAAGCTCATTGCACTGGGGATGACGCATATCGCCGAGTTTTATCTTGAGCCGCTTGAGATGTCATATCCTCAGAATCTGCTCTTGCAGTTTGAGTTGGCCTCATTGTACCTGATGTTTGATGAGCCTACGCTCTCCTATCGTGTGGCCAGGCGTTTCGAATGGCGATTCGCGCCTCAACACAAGCAGTCTATGCCGCTTCCGGTCTACTCTCTTCTGTATCCGAACTCTTTTCGCACCATCATAGAGCCTTTTGCCGACCAGAACGAGGTCTGCCCCAATCTTATCAGCGCGATCATGCGCCAGGAGAGCATTTTCGACCCGCAGATTGTTTCGCCGGTTGGGGCCGTGGGTCTGATGCAGATCATGCCGTACACCGGAAAGGATATTGCCCTGGAGCTTGAAAGCGAGTTTTCCGTGGACACCCTTTATAACGCCGCGACAAACATTCGATTCGGCACTTATTACATCAGCAAGTTGCTTAGACAATTTGAAAACGATTTCATTCTGGCCATCGCAAGTTATAACGCCGGGCCGCATAATGTTCGCAAATGGCATAAGATCAACAAAAATGATGAGTTCGACATGTTTGTGGAGGATATCGGTTTCAGCGAGACAAGGCTGTATGTAAAGAAGGTACTGGCAAATTACTGGACCTATCAGCGGTTGTCCGAAATCCAGCGGGCGTTTCTTGCGCGCGATTTTCAGCCTCTTCCCAATTGAACAAAAAGCGCAGCTGCACGGCATCAGCCATACATTATTTTATAAACGGTTAAATTCGTATACTCAACTGCTATTTCATCTATGATGGTATGTTAAAGGAGGGCATATGCTCAAAAGGTCACTCGCCGGTTTGCTTGTCATGACATCGATGGTTGTCGGTCAGGATGCCGATTCTTCCAGTTACGGGAACTTCGGAATGGAATGGCGCACTTTCTTAACGGATGCACCGGTTTCGGTTTTTACCGTTAAGGGTAACAATGTCTGGTATATAACCTCGGCCGGAGGTGGATTGTACAACACGGCCGCAAACAAAAAATCCACTATCAACAGTTTCGCCGGGATGCCTGCTTTGGAAGTGGTTGCTCTTGCGACCGACTGCACAGGCGGAATTTGGGCGGGCGGCACCAACGGTTTAGCGTATGCTGCAAACGCAAAGACTTTCAAAATGATCGACGACGAAGTAGCCGGTGGTAAAGCGGTCAATGAGGTCCTTCCCACCAAATCGGCTGTATGGGTTGGAACCGAAAGCGGACTGCTTAAGTATTCGGGCGGCAAATGGGAAGCATTCACCACCGAAAACGGTCTTGTTTCAAACAGCGTAAGAGATATTGCGATTGACGATAAAAAGTCAATCTGGGCGGCAACTGACAAAGGCATATCGGAGTTTAACGGTACCACCTGGAAAACCCACGACATGAAAAGCGGCCTCAGCTGGAATGATGCCAAGGCAATCGCGTTCGATCCTCGCAAGGGTGAGGTCTGGGTAGCTGTCGGAGAGCAGGATGTTAACAGCTATGACGGTAAAGAGTGGAAAACTTTCATGAGCATCCAGCAGGGAATCACCTGTATAATGGTCGACACACAAAGCAGAGTCTGGCTGGGCGGATCGCAGGGCCTGGTCAAGTACAACGGCTTTGAATGGGTCTACGACCAGCAGAAGATCGGGATACCCGCCACGATGATCGGGGATTTGTACCGGGCAGGAAACGGTGATATGTGGTTTGGATCGGAGACGGGAATTTTACACCTGAATAATCCGTATCCATACTGATCCTTTTCGGGCACATTTTTTGCTAAACCCAAACAATTTTGCCATTGTTTGGGTTTTTTTCGTTTTTCTATCCCTCTTGACCCGAAAGAAGGATTCACATAGATTATTAGTTTTCTCGGCACTCATCTTTGGTGCATTCAATCGGCCGATCGCATCGGCTAAACTACAAGAAAAGCCCTTCGGAGGACTAGGCATGGGTAAAATCAAAATTGCAATAGCAGGGGTTGGAAATTGTGTAAGCTCACTTTTACAGGGAATCGAATATTATAAGGGTAAGTCCCCTGAGCAAGCAAACGGGCTGATGCATTGGGAGATCGGCGGATACAAGCCGGGTGATATAGAAGTTGTCGCGGCTTTTGATATCGATGCGCGTAAGGTTGGTATTGATGTTAACGAGGCGATCTTCGCCAGGCCAAACTGCACAAAGGTTTTCTGCGACAAGATGCCCAAATCAAATGTTACCGTTCAGATGGGCAAAATGCTGGACGGGGTGGCCGAGCATATGGGTGATTACGATGATGATTTGACTTTTATACCCGCGGATAGAGAAGAAGCAACAGAGGAAAAGGTGGTTTCGATTCTTCGCGACACGGGTGCTCATGTACTGTTAAATTACTTGCCGGTGGGCTCCGAGCAGGCGAGTCGTTTCTATGCAGGGTGCGCACTTAAGGCCGGAGTGGGTTTCGTGAATAATATCCCGGTTTTCATCGCCAGTGATCAAGCCTGGGCACGGAAGTTTGAGGAAGCGAATCTGCCCATTATCGGTGATGATATCAAGGCTCAATTAGGAGCTACTATAACTCATCGGGTGCTGACCGATCTTTTCAAGCGAAGAGGAGTTAAAATCGACAGTACCTATCAGCTTAACACCGCCGGCAATACCGATTTTCTAAACATGCTTAACCGAAGCCGCCTGGCCTCAAAGAAGAAGTCCAAAACCGAAGCGGTTCAGTCAGTCAGTGCCAAGAGACTCTCCGACAGAAACATCCATGTCGGCCCAAGCGATTATGTACCCTGGCTGGACGACAACAAGGTATGTTTCATTCGCATGGAGGGCAAGCTGTTTGGGGATGTGCCCATGAACCTTGAGCTGCGGCTTTCGGTCGAAGACTCTCCCAACAGCGCCGGCGTTGCCATCGATTCCATACGATGCTGCAAGCTCGCCCTCGACCGTGGTCGCGGCGGCGTGCTTTATTCACCCTCGGCATACTTCTCCAAACACCCGCCGAGGCAATTTCCCGATTCGGATGCTTACCAGATGACCGAAGATTTTATCGACGGGAAAAGAGACGATTAAAAATAACCATGCCTCTTAATCTGGTTGTCGTACTTATTCTCTTCGGCGGATGGCTGTTTGGAAAAGCTTTCTTTAGACTCGGTCTTCCCTCCGTATTAGGAATGGTTATATGGGGTATCTGTATCGGCCTTCTTTGGCGCAAGCAGATACCCCCGATACTCTTTGAGCTAGAGCCCTTCCTAAAATCTTTCGCACTGATTGTTATCCTGCTCAGAGCGGGTCTTGGTATAAACAAGAGCACGCTTGGCCGCGCAGGTCTGACTGCGATTCTTATAAGTTTTATCCCTTGTATCATCGAAGGCGGCGTTTTGACCGTGCTTTTCCATTACATCTTTGATTTTGAATGGACGATTGGAGGCCTGACCGGGTTCATGCTCGCCGCGGTATCCCCTGCAGTTATCGTTCCATCCATGCTTGAGCTTAAGGATAAAGGATATGGAAGAGAAAATGAAGTGCCTACAATTATCCTGGCGGGAGCATCCGTGGACGATGTTTTTGCCATAACTGTCTTCACAGTGTTTCTTCAGGCCGCAACAACCGGCGATATTCAAACCACCCAATTGCTGCTTCGAATTCCGGCGTCTCTTCTCCTTGGCATTATCCCCGGAATAATCGCCGGATTTGCCGTGTTGTGGTGGTTTAGGAAAAAACACGCCGATATCAGGGCAACTGAGAAGGCTCTCATACTGGTGATGATAGCGGTTGTTCTGGTGCAGATCGGAGACTGGGTGCACAGCGCCGCACTTCTGGGAGTGATGACCATCGGGTTTATTCTTTTAGAGAAGGAGGAGAAAATCGCCCATGAGCTTTCTTTAAAACTGTCGAAAGTATGGGTTTTCGCGGAGATAATCCTGTTTGTTTTAATAGGTATGTCGGTAGATCCGGGAGTCGCGTGGAATGCGGGGCTAAAGGGATTACTTGTGATCTCGACAGGGTTACTTTTCAGATCGGCCGGTGTGTTTTTGGCTACCGCATGGTCCCACCTGTCGTTAAAAGAGCGTCTTTTCTGCGTGATCGCCTACCTTCCCAAGGCTACGGTCCAGGCAGCTTTGGGAGGAGTTGCGCTTGCCTATGGAATAGACGGAGGGGAAATAATACTTGCACTTGCCGTTTTATCCATAATCTTTACGGCTCCGCTTGGCCTGATAGGGATAAAGTTAACCGGCGCAACGCTGTTGGATAGATAATTGTCGCACGGCCCGCAAAGGAGATGAATGGCAATTACTCACAGCAGAGGCATCCCAGTTGAGAGCTTTGGTCAAACATGTCATAGCTTTCAAATACATCGAAGCTACCGGTACAGTTTTGTCGAAGGGAATCACAGGAAGATTCACCGACAGCGGATATGCCATTCTCTCCTAAAACAACCATTTGGTTTGTGAGTTTCCTCCTATGCCCCTGATTCTGAACAACATGAACGATCTCATAAACACCGCACGGGGCATTCACGCCACGGTAATCTTTTCCGTCCCATTGCGCGATACCGCCCATGTAGTTCGCACCAAAAAGACCTTCGGCTACGAAATTCCCATTCCTATCAAAAATATGGAAATACTGGCAATCCCCGGAGCATGAGTTGATAGTAGGTCCCCCACCGCCATTAGAAGAACTCGAAGATGGATTATCCTTACAGCTGTTACCCAAAGACATAAAGAGAAGTAGTAAAGATATTAGAAGCATTCTGGTCATATTTCCCCCTCGTCTTTAGAATGTTCTCCAGAATAAAAGCACACTTAAATAAATACGATAAACCGGCGAGGCCGGGTCGCAAATCAGGCAAAAGTTTATTAATGCCGAGACAATGAAAACTACTTAGTGCGCAAGGCTTGGAGTACATATGCATGATTTGTTTGCATTCTCTCTATATTAGCGGACAACCTCTTGCATTAGCGTTCATTAGCGCCATAGAAAATGATAGCGAAATCTCTGGAAAGAAAGTACCTTATAATAGTGATCCTTTTTGGAATATAAGCGTTTCTTTTTCAGGAAAGATTTTGGTCATGTATAACAAAATTCCTATCTTTATCTTTTTTGCGATTTTCTGCTGCGCTCATTTATCCGCGAAGACCTTTTACATCGACCCTATCGAGGGGGATATTTCCAACAGCGGTTCCATCGATTCTCCCTGGAGCACTCTGCAGCAGGTATTTGCAGCAGCCAAGATCCAATCACGCAAATTCGAATCGAAACCGGCAGTACCTGGGGCCGCTATGGTTGTAAAGAATGCGGGCGCACCTGTTAAACCCGGGGATACACTTCTTTTAAAAAACGGTTTTCACGGCCGAATATACGCCGCTGAATACTACAACTCCGACTACATCACAATCATGGCCGCCCCGGGGCACACTCCAACCGTTTCGAGTGTAGAGCTTCGTTCCGGCAGCAAATGGATTGTCTCCGGTCTTACCATAAGCACCGTTTTGGATTCCGCTTACGAAAAGCGCACGCTTTTTCAGTTTTCATCCCATCGGCTGGACGGGGCCAAGTTATGACTGTATCGTGGAGAATTGTCTCGGATATTCCATAGAGGATGCTTCCGGCTGGTCGGCGGATGAATGGAACAGGCTTGCCTGCAGCGCGCTGTCCTTGGCGGGTGACAAAATGATCGCCAGACATAATCATTTCAAAAATGTAAATTTTGGCATTTCGGTGACCGGAGATTCTGCACATGTCGCACACAATACGATTGAAAACTTTTCAGGAGACGGGATTCGCGGGATCGGAGATTACGGCACTTTCGAATACAACATCATCAAAAACTGCTACGATGTTAACTCTAACCATGATGACGGTTTTCAGTCCTGGTCCATAGGTGAGGATGGCAAAGTCGGTACGGGAGTGGTTAAGGGAATTGTACTTAGGGCAAATACCATCATCAACTACGAGGATATTAATCAGCCGCATCGCGGCACGCTTCAGGGAATCGGATGCTTTGACGGGATGTTTGAAGACTGGGTGATTGAAAATAACGTAATCATGGTTGACCACTGGCATGGAATAACTCTGGCGGGAGCAATCAATTGCCGGATTGTAAACAACACGGTCGTCGATCTGAATTCCGAGCGGCCCGGTCCCCCCTGGATAAAGATCGGCAATCACAAGAACGGCACTAAAAGCAGCGGCTGTCTGATACGCAACAATTTATCGACAAGTATCAGTAAAAACGATGATGTAACAATCGACAATAATATCATAGTAGATGATTACGATGCCTTTTTTGTCGATTACGCCAAAAAAGATTTACGCCTGAAAGAGGGATGTATCGCCATCGATTCCGGAAGTGCCGAGTCGGCCCCCAACACGGACTTGTCCAATGCAAGCAGACACGGCCGGATCGATGTTGGTGCCTATGAATTTGTTGACATCAGCGGAGTATTCCCAAAAACGTCACGAACCACTGATAAGAATTACACGGGGAAGGCTCATATATTTGATCTACGGGGAAGGTTAATAGAAATCATCGACGGCGGAGTCGATACTAAAAACCTCATCCGACAATCAAGCCTGGGCGGCAATGTATACATAGTCCATTACCCTCTTTTAAAACATAACGGAAAAAAGATGATTATGAAGTGATAGTCAGCTTAGTACCGCCGGCTGATTTAATTCAAAAGAATTTTTATATCTTGGTTTATATAATCTTTGCTTAACCACCGAGACAGTATCATGCCTGGAGTCACTTTCCCTTACCGTTTATTTGGCTTGAATAGGTATACCAGCTCAGGATTCTCGTGCTTTCTTTCCCTGTCCAGCACATATCCCGCTTTTTGGTATAAATGCAGATTCTTCTCATCACGATATC
>CAZPHU010000121.1:0-10762 GCA_964586285.1 uncultured Fibrobacterota bacterium
ACGGAAGACGGAAGACGGAAGACGGAAGACGGAAGACGGAAGACGGAAGACGGAAAGTGGGCGGATGGTGGGCGGATGGTGGTGATTGGTGGTGATTGGTGGTTTCAGGAAACGATACGGTGGAGTGTGCGTCGGCGATTCTCGAATCGACAGACTTGGGTGATGCCGTGACGCTGAAGTAGTTGGGCAATGCTCGGGAAGCTCTTTCCAACCATTTGCGGCTTGTGAGCATCCGAGCCCAGAGTGATCAATGCATCATTTTGCTTTATGGATGACAAGAGAAGATCAAAAGGATCGAGATCTCTCTTTTCAATCGACGACCAGATATAGCCGTTTGCATTGATCTCTACGGCAATATCGTTCTTGCAGGCCGCAACAACAACCCAATCGATCAGCTCACCGAGTCGTTCGGTGTGCTCTTCGGGAAAAGTTATGTAGCGCCAGATAAAATCTATATGCGCAAGGGAATCGAAAAGATCGGATGAACAGGCGTTTTTCAGCTGTTCAAAGTATGTCTCATAAATGGGCCAGGAATCCTGAGGCTGGTAATTGGCAATATGTTTCCAACCAATTTCGGGGATGCAGTGAATGGAGCCCAGGACAAAATCCAGCGGATACTTATCGATAATATCCGAGACAATCTCCTCGGCTCCTTGAATGTAGTCGATCTCAAGCCCGGCCTTAATCAAGATGCGATCGTCGAATGTATCCCTAAGATCATCGATTTCCGCTATATACCGCGCGATATGGGACTGATTCATTCCCCAGTCCCAATATCTTTTCTTCTGGGAAGAGGTAAGATAGTAACGTCCCAGATGATCGGTGAAGCATATCTCCTTTAATCCCAAATCAATCGCAGATTCTACATACTCGATCGTTTTCCCATGGGCATGACCGCAGTACGGGGTGTGTATATGGTAATCGACGAGAGATGAATACAGCTGTGAGTATGAAGGTGCAATCAAACGGTAATCTCCGTGTGTGAAACTTGACCGTATCGGCCGGCCCTGTCTGCCAGGGGCTTGATCTGTTCGTTGATGAACTCATCAGTCTGCTCAGGAGCACGGCCGATAAATGCCCCGACATCCATGATCGCCTCAAGCTCCTTTGCACCGATACCGAAAGAATCATCCGAGAGTATGCGCTCAAGCAGATCGTTAGGCTTTCCCTCCATCTTGACCATCCGGGCCGCTTCCTGGGAATGGACTCTTATCCGTTCGTGCAGCACCTGACGATCCTTGCCTTTCTTTACCGCCTCCATGATAATGTTTTCAGTCGCCATAAAAGGCAGCTCTTCCTGAATCCTCTTTTGAATAACCTTTGGATACACAACCAGCCCGTCGCAGATATTTTCGGCAAGAATCAAGATCGCATCAGCCGCAAGAAACATCTGAGGGATCGATAGACGTTTGTTTGCCGAATCATCCAGCGTACGTTCGAACCACTGCTCAGCGGCGGTCATCTCCGGAGAGCTGCTCAGAGATTGAATAAAGCGACAAAGCGCGGTGAGACGCTCCGATCGCATCGGGTTGCGCTTATATGCCATGGCCGAGGAGCCGATCTGGCTTTTCTCGAAAGGCTCCTCTATTTCCTTGAGGTGCTGAAGCAGGCGGATGTCGTTTGCAAGCTTGTGCAGAGATTGTGCGATCCCGCTGAGAATCGCCGCAATACGCGCATCGATTTTTCTCGAATAGGTCTGCCCGGTAACCGCAAAGGTTCTCTCAAAACCCATCTTTCGGGACACCAGAATATCGAGCTGTTTTACTTTTTGGTGATCGCCGCCGAAAAGATTTAGAAAACTTGCCTGAGTACCGGTGGTTCCCTTCACTCCTCTGAACGGAAGTTCTGCTTCGAATCGCGCCAGATCTTCGAAATCCATGGCCAGGTCCTGAAGCCATAAGCAGGCCCTTTTACCTACGGTTGTAAGCTGAGCCGGCTGGAAATGGGTAAAGCCCAGGGTCGGAAGAGCGCGGTTTTCCAGGGCAAATTCGGACAGCACCTTCATCAGAGGAGCAAAGCGTTTAAGAAGAAGCCTGCACGCCTCACGAATCTGAATCAAATCGGTGTTGTCTCCCACATAGGCGCTTGTGGCTCCAAGATGAATTATCGGTTTTGCTTTTGGACAAATTTCCCCGTATGTGTGAACATGAGCCATGACATCATGGCGCATTTTTCGTTCATACTCTCGTGCCAGATCATAGTCTATGTCCTCTATATGGTTTTTCATCTCCTCAATCTGTTCGTCGCTGATCGGCAGCCCCAGTTGCTTTTCCGACTCAGCCAGCGCAATCCATAGCTTCCGCCAGGTGGTGAACTTATGGTCGGGCGAAAACAGGTAAGCCATTTCCCGGCCGGCGTACCGTTCTATGAGCGGATTGGTATAAAGAGGTTGAGTTTGAGATTTCTGCTGCATTCTTGCAAAACCTTTCTAATTTCTTTACTGGTCCCGGTTTAGTTGATCCTCAACAAAATATGTTTTCTTTCCTTCATGGTGCTAATGTCAGGAAAAGTAAATAATGCGGTAAAAGAGTTGAATCAAGGGGACCGGGTTTGTTATTTTACACTATGGATACATCCCTGTCCATAACTTTTATTAAAGGGGCACTTTTATGAAAAATGCAATGAGCGTACGATTCGCTCTAAGCGCACTTCTATCGTTTTTGTTTATCGCGCAGGTATACGGACAGTCTATCGAAAGCCTTATGAGCCAAGGCAATATCATGTTGCAAAACGGCGCCTACGATCAGGCGGCAACCAACTATCGAACCGTTCTGGGCCGTGATCCGGCTCACCTGGAAGCTCGGTTTAACCTGGGGCTTGCATACATGAGCATGGGAAAGAACAGCCAGGCGATCACCGAATTTAAAAATGCCCTGGGAATTAATTCCGCCTGCACCGAATGCTGGGGCAACATGGCTGTTGCTTATCAGAATCTGGGGCAAAGCGATATGGCACTTGGTGCGCTGCACAAAGCGGTTCAGGCAAGCCCGGGGAATTTGGAAGCGCGGGTTAATCTGGCCACGATGTACGCGACAAACAACCGTCTGAAAGAGGCTGTTAATCAGTACAAGGAAATCATTCAGATAGACGGACACAATGTCGATGCGCATCTTAATCTGTCCAAATGTCTGATTTCACTTGGGCGCCAAGATGAAGCCAGAGGATATCTCAAGGCAGCCACCACCCTTGATCCCAATGAAGCCGAAGCTTATTGGGAACTTGGTAACATTGCCTGGGAGAAAGATAAAGATCACGAAGAGGCGATAAAAAATTACAAAAAGGCGATCCAGATCGCTCCCAACAGCCAGGTCTACTATGAGAATCTCGCCCTCCTGCAGGAACATCTGGACAGAAAAGAAGAGGCGGTCAAAACGTGGCGATCTTTTCTGGTATATCTGGATGATGCTCTGAAAAAAGAACAGATAAGGGAGAGAATCTCCCTTCTGGAAAAAGGGGAGTCGGCCACCGGCAAAGTTGCACCCGAGAAGCTGTTCGGCAACTCCGGCGCCGGTTTCGAAAGACTTCAGGGCGAGCTTCGTCGGGAGGAACAAAAAACCGATGAATCCAAGCTGATCAGCACCGAATCCATGAATGTCATGGAAGAACTCAAAGGGCTTACCGACGACAATGAAAGCGGCGGTATGTTTGACTTCAACATGGATGAAGAAATGAAAAAAAGAGGCACCTCAAAAAAAAATTGATTGCCGCGCATTGCAATTAAAAGGGGCATCGTAATTTTCCGGTGCTCCTTTTTTAATACCTTTAGAAGTAATCGCCGCTTTCGCAAAATCCTGTCGTAATTCTTTTCTTTAGAATTTTGGAATATTCCGAAAATGTCCGGTCCCTCACTTCCATATACCACTTACAGATCATATCTTAAGAAAAGATTCGGCGCGGCCGTTCATAAGATCCCTGTTAACGGTGGATTTTCCTGTCCAAACCGCGACGGTGTCAAGGGCACGGAGGGCTGTGCGTTTTGTGACAATCGCTCTTTCAGTCCGGTTGCGAAGTCCAAAGATCAGGTGTTGGAGCAGCTTCGTGCGGCGATATCGCGCTCAACCTATGACTTATACCTTCCGTACCTGCAGCCTTTTTCCAACACTTACGCTACCCTAAGCAGACTTAAAGAGATTTATGAGCCACTCATCCGAGAACCCGGCGTCATCGGACTCGCCGTGGGCACAAGGCCCGACTGTTTTCCCGATGAGATCCTCGATTATCTGGCCGATTTCTCCCGGCGTACATATCTAAGCATAGAACTGGGATTGCAGAGTGCATCGAACCAGGTCCTAAAAGGGATCAATCGCGGTCATACTGTAGAGGATTTTGAACGGACGGTGATCACCCTGGACAATCTTGGCATAGAAACAGTGGCGCACGTGATGTTTGGGTTACCGGGGCAGACGGAGCAGTCAATTGCCGACATGGGCGGGCGACTCGCCTCTCTTCCAGTCTCTGGGGTTAAAATCCATCAGATGATGATAATAGAAGATACTCTGATATGTCGATGTTATAGGGAGGGGGCTGTGGACATCTTACCGCTGGAGCGTTATGCGGATCTGGTCGCCCTCTTTCTGCGCCGTCTTCGCCCAAACCAGCTAATCCATCGCCTGATGGCCGACTGCAGACCGGAGCACGGACTTGTCGCACCGATGTGGAGTGCGCGCAAGAGAGAATCGCTTCGGTATATCCAGAAAGTTCTCCGGCAAGAACTCGACCCAACGTAATGTGAGTCGCACCCGTTCGTTATGAAGGTTTTTTCCCTGCCGGGTTACATGTAAAATTTATGAATCTCATCGATGGTTGATCAACAATGACGAGAATGAAAAAATACGACTCGAAACAAAACACCGATGCGGGGCTCGATCTGAGGATGGGAATCGATGTGGGCTTTTCAACCGTTAAAAGGGTTGTGTTTGACGGTACTCATATCGTGAACTGGGAGGTGGCGGATGCTTCCTCTTGTCCCTTCAGGGTTGCACGGAGGCTTGCCGGCCAATACCCGGGAATAAAAACTATGGCCACCGGATCGGGCGGACATCTTTTGGAGCTGGACGGTATCTCATCGGTCACCGAGATAAAGGCTTGCGCGCACGGGGTGCAAAGGCTGCACGATAAAGTAAGGGCGATAATTGATATCGGCGGCAGGAATCTAAAGGTTGTCACTTTGGATAGTCGGGGGAGACTCGATCGGTTTGAGATGAACGACCGCTGCGCAGCCGGCAGTGGCAGGTTTTTGGAGATGATTGCCTCCAAGCTCGATTATACTCTCGAGGAGTTCAGCAAAGCGGCGGATATGGGAGAGGATACCATTACGCTGGATTCGTCGTGCGCGGTATTTGCCGAATCGCAAATCCAGGAGCTGACAGGGAAAAACCTTCCGAGGGAAGATATCGCCCGCGCAGCGCATCGAAGTCTGAGTAAAAGAATATCGGAAATGTGCGGAAAAGTATTGAGGAATGCGGACGAGGTGTGCCTGGTCGGCGGCGGTGCCCGTGACGGTACTCTTGGTCGGATGATTGAACAGAGGCTTGGGATAAAGGTATTCTCCCCCCAAAACCCGATGATTGTCACCGCACTTGGAGCGAGTCTTTTGGCCCAAAAAGTTGCTCCAACCAAGCCTGCTTCCTCATGAACAATTCCCTTGTGACACAAGGCAATATGGGAATCGACTATTCAGTTTATGCAGGGGATGATGAACAAAGCTTGAAGTGAAGGATACGAAACGATGAGGAAATGGAACACCGGTTAACATTTGCTGAATCGAAGCGCTATTTGGGCAGCCGGATCAAAAAGCAGCTACCTTCTCCCTCAACACTGGTCACCGACAAGCTTCCCTTCTGCCGCTCGATAAGCTCCTTGCACAGAATCAGCCCAAGCCCGCTTCCCTTCTCACCGTCGGTACCGGCCGACGAACTTAGCGCACCAAGGGAAAACAGCGACTCAAGCTTCTCCTTTTTCATACCGATACCGCTGTCCCGGATCTCGATAACAACCTTTTCGTTTTCGGCATACGCTGTCATCTGTACCCGGCCGCCCCGCGGGGTAAACTTTATGGCGTTGGTGATGATGTTTCGGACAGATATTATAAGCATGTTGATATCGGCTGTGCACGTAAGCGTCGACAGAGCATCTGTCAGCAATGAGATGTTCTTCTGCCGCGCAACTGCCGCCAACTTGCCGGTGATCTGACTGAATACCGAGGAGAGATGTACCTGCTGAGGTCTATACTCAAGGGTATTGCTCTGGTTGCGGGCCCAGGCGAGAAGGTTTTCGAGCATCTCAAATGTTGTAAGCGATGATTCGTGAAGAGATCTTATTATCTGCTGGAATTCATCCTTGCTGAACATTTCGGGATCCTCGATCATGTACTTAAGGAAATTTACCAGATTGCCTATGGATGAGCGTAAATCATGACTTATGATAGAGAAGAGCTTGTCTTTGGTTGTATTGGCTTCCCGCAAAGCCTGCTCCGATTCCATGAGGGCCTTTTCCTGTTCCTTCTTGTCGGTGATATCGAATACTATCCCCTTGAGAGTCAGCGGCTTTCCCTCTTTATCCCGCGAGGTGATAGAGCCACGATCATAAAACCACCTGTAATCGCCGCTAACGGTACGGATTCGATATTCGGTCTCATAAAGGTCTTTTTTCCCCGCAAGATGATCACGCATGGCATTCATCGTATTCTCATGATCATCGGGATGGATAAGATCGGTAAAATCGGTATACACACATGGATTGGGAAAGTCTTTAGGTGCATAGCCCAACACGCGTACCTTGTTTTCGTTATAGGTCACACGCCCGGTTGGTATATCAAACTCCCACCATGCCAGATTCCCTGCAGAAAGCGACAGATCCAGTCTCTGCTGAGCGGTCTTGAGGCTTTGTTGTATGGACTCGTATTCATCATGAAGGTTTTCGAGCTCTTTGACCCTTTGTTCCAGCTGCTCATATGTAAATTCATTCATCCAGCGTACCTACCTTAGTAGATATGGTATCAGATTGTTAATCCTTTTTCTTGCTGCTTCCCAAGTTGCTGGAAATACAGCGATTTTATTAGAACTTAATCAAACGATATTTTTCTTTAAAATACTTTATTTGCGATCGGGGTACCATCGATATTGTATTGAAAAATAATAATCATATCATAACTGTCAACCATCAAGAGCCACTTCCTAATACCAAAATATCAGTTTTCATTCCAATAGACAAAAACATAAAAGGTATAAAAAAACCGTATCCTGTACCTTCGTTTTTTTTAAATAACAAACCATTTTCAGCATAAAAAGGCTTTAAACCGGATATCGCCATGCCAGCTATAAAAGCTCCAACAATGACACTTACCCCAAGCAATTCTCCAACCAGTACGATTAACAAAACAGCAATTACTCGTTCTTCGCTAATTGGGTATTATACCCCTAACATGTTTTACACAGTCGATAATAGGGTAAACGTAAGGTCGGTTCAAATCCCAGTCCGATTGCCAGGTTATAAGAGCCGGTGTTCTCTAATCTACATGCCCATATTGGCTCAAATCCATTCTCAATACAGTAATCAATCAAAGAACAACAAACCATTTTAGCATAGCCTAAACCTCTATATTTATTTACTGTCTCAATGCCAATCTCAAGATGTTTATCATGAACAAAAGCGGAGTATGCAGTTGAAACTTGTTCCCCGGACACAAAAGCACTAAAACCTATTCCTTTCTCCAGAAATTCATCTTCATTATTCCAGAAATTGAGAGGTATTACAATACCATGCATAGACTTTGTGGATATCTTATCAAGTTGTCTAATTTCAACGTTTTCACAAATTCGGCGACACTGTTCTTGCCTGTATCGAGTTTCATTGAACTTAAAATTTACTCTTGTGTTGAGTTCAATACTATCTGAATAATTCAAGCCTGTGTTTGTTTCTGCAGGAACAAGGCGGTCATTGAGTTGTGTCGTGATAAAATTTTGCCAACTATCAGAAAACACTTGCATCCATTCATCTCTATTCCGTTCTCTGTTTGTGTTTAGCATATACCCAGTGAGCCAGTTGAGATACTTATTGTTTTTCCCATCACCTATCAGTAATGACATGCCATAAGGATGCAGAATATATGCATTCATTGGGTTGTACTCATCATCCACATATACTGTTCCATTTACATGGCGTTCGATTACTGATCGAGCAAAGAAACAGTTGAACGATACTTTTTCTAACTGCTTTTCTAAAATGAAGTAGTTCTCTGGTGTTAGTCGCTTCATCCCCTTTATTCTTTCTGCTTTTTTCTACGCGCGGTGCGTCTGTAAAAAGGCATGATCCAATCTTCCCCGTCACCTCTGATTTCCACAATCCAATTTTTTCAATTCTTCTTCTTAAATAAATAATCAGAATATGTAGGGCTTTGTTCAGTTTTAAAAACCAGATCAAAACCATTTCTTTCAAACATACCTTCAATTATCCAATCGAATGTAGAATATTCCTCAAGAAGATGTTTGTTTGCATCTTTTGTTAACCCTTTATCGCCTTTTGAGTCAATAAACCCAAGCATCTCGTTGAAATGCTTCATATAGCCCGATACTGGAAAAGAAAAAAATAGCATCCGACAAAAATACTTTGCCACCTTTATTTAAAATTCTCCCCATGTGGTGAATAGCTAACGCTTTCCAAAAATCAGGTAAATGGTGAACTGGCTGCAGAAGAGGTTCGACCGACACTTGAAGTGGAACTCGAATTTTGTCGACCATCTTGATGCACTCATTAAAAACCTTGACAAGCACTGGTGTTTTCGCCGAAGCAAAGGCCGGGCGAAAGCGACTTTCTTATCTCGCGAACGAGAAAACCGACCCGCAAATTTTTAGGGCTATCCCGACTATCAAAATAGTAATTGATGCCGTATATGCCGGCGGAATGTCCATAGCAACACCCGACATGAATCCGACTGTAGACCCAAGGAGTGCGACCACTATTCCAAGGGAGAAAAAAGAGACAATGGAGTTCCGGCGCATATCAGCCAGCAATGGTGGAAAGATAAGGAGTGCCGATGTTAACAAAGGGCCTGTGAAGAGAACAGAGGCTGAAATCAGCACGACAACGATAAATCTATAGAGAACAGAAAATGCACCGAACTTATCAGTTCTCAGCCTCATGATTTCCTCATCAATACAATAGGAAAAGACCGCTTTTCTGAACGAAAAGAAGGCAACCCAGGAGAATAGACATAAGGACAATGATTGAAGTAGCGCCATTTCGTCCAACGCGAGCAACTCACCGGTCAGCAAAAGCCAAGGTGTGCATGGGCATGAGGCGAAATGCTCATAAAAAGATGAATCAACACACTCCCACCTGCAAAGAGCGAGGCCAGAGCAATCTGCCTGCGTATTTCCGAAAGCCGAAGATTCCCAATCAATATCACCACCGCGAAGGTGATAATGAATGCTACAACGAGCAGGGCACTATGACTCTCTGGTGAGATGCCAAGCAAAACTCCCAGTATAAGCGAGGCGCCGGTTAGTGGCGGCAGTGCGATTGCAAGCATCATTTCATTGCGAATGTAGAGAGCACAACCTGCTGCAGGCAATATCGAGGCGAAGGTCAACATGACAAGAAAAGGGATAAAAACAAACTGGAAGGTTTGAATAAATTCAGTCATCGAGCCCCCGGTTTGTCAGCGCAATGCGCCGGGCGCTTTTCGCCCAATGCGCTGCATGCGTTGTTGCTAGAACCGCTTTTGCCTCCCGTTCTATAAGCTCAAAAAGCAACTCCTCGAGTGCATGCTCAGTAGCCCGATCAATGTTCGCTGTCGGTTCGTCAAGGATTATCAATCGGGCATCATGGGCCAGTGCACGGGCAAGCAGAACGCGGCGGCGCTGCCCGCCGGACAGTGAGCCGTATCTGGATGTGCCTCTATCTGCAAGTCCAACGCGCTCCAGGGCTCGTGAAATTCTTTCATTCGAAGCACCACCAAAAGGGAACGCACTTCTGATAACATCTATTGCTGACACCGGAGCACTGAGAGCAACTGAGGCCTCTTGCGGAATAAAGCCGATGTCACTTTTCGGAACACCGAGAGTCACAGTGCCCTGATAATGGGCCCCCATACCAAGCAGCGCGCGAATCACGGTGGTCTTTCCGCAACCGTTTGGACCTTCAAGAACCACAAACTGGCCGGAAGCAAGCTCAAATGATACATTGGTAAGAACCGGGGTGAACTTCACCCCGGTCTTGTAACCGAAATCCGCATCACAAATGCTCAGAAGAGAGGAAGAACTCATTTGCCTTCCTCCATAGCATCGAGCAGTACCCGATTATTGTACTCCTGTAATTGAAGCCAGGTGGTAATCTGCTTTTTTGCGCCAACGGCATTGGCGATTTCTACAACCGGACAACCAAGAGAACTCCCCAATTTTCTGGGAATCTTCGGCGATTGCGACTGATTGTGAATTATCAGTCGTACGCCACGTTCTATGCTCAGGGCTTCCAGCTCCCGCAGATGCGCTGCTGAAGGTGATACCCCGGCCTTGGGTTCAATATGTCCGACTATTTCCATGCCATAAAATTCACATAGATAGGATACATCTGGATGAAAATCGATAACTGCAATGCCCTTGAGTGCAGCACTGCGTTCTTTGAGTCCGGAAACCGTGCTGTCGATTTGCTGCAGATACAGCCCAAGGTTTTCCTCGAAGTACGGCCTGTGTTGAGGTGAAGCATTCGCAAATGCATCGAAGATGTTGGCCGCCATAATGGTTCCACACTGTGGCCCGATATT
>CAZPHU010000122.1:0-10471 GCA_964586285.1 uncultured Fibrobacterota bacterium
GCCTGGAAATATACTGCCAGAGAGCCAATCGCACATATCGAATTCTGTATGCTCGAGCATGAAAACGAGCGAACATTCTTCATTCGCGTCAACGGGGTGGGCTTCGACAATCAGTTTGCGCAAAGCATATTCGAACCTTTCAGACGGGTTCATCCCCAGGAGGAGTTTCGGGGAACGGGTGTGGGGTTGTCGATTGTGCAGAGGGTAATCAATCGACACAACGGTAGAGTGTGGGCAGAGGGCAAAGTCGAAGAGGGGGCGGTTTTTTATTTTACTCTAGGTTAGATTGGTAAATGTGAGTTAGAATCCCGGCTGGGAGATACGCTGAAATGAATTCGTATAATATAATGATAAACCTTTATCCGGGCGCAAAAGGCACAAATGAGTAAGACCGGAATTTCTCGTGTTTTCAAATACCATTCACCGTTGCTCATTTCCGCCTTGTACGCATCGGTGAGCATCCTGTGGATAGTTTTATCGGATAGAGCGGTGGCAATGATTGCGGGAGATTCAATTGCTTTTCGATCATTTTTGCAGACGATCAAGGGCAGCGTATTTGTAGCGGCGACATCCGTCATGCTCTTCCTTCTTATCAGGTCTCGTCTCAAAGCTTTACAGGACAGCGAATGGCGATACAAATCTTTGTTTGAAGCGGCGGGGGATGGGGTGATGTTTGTGGGGCCGGAGGGGATAATCGATTGCAACCGTCAGGCGGTTAATCTTTTCGGTTTTGCCGATAAAAAAGAGATTATCGGCAAGCTTCCCGAAGAATTTTCACCACCGGTGCAGGCAACCGGCGCCGAAACCAAAAAGATGAGGTTGGAGAAAACAAAACAGGTGTTGGCCGGAAAACTAGAAGTATTCGAGTGGAAATGCCAAAAAAAAACAGGTGAAATTTTCGATGTTTCGATCAGTCTTTCACCGGTGGATGCCGGTGCGGGTACAATGGTAGCCATTTTGCGGGATATCACGGAATTGAAAGCGGCTCAGGAAAAAATAAGGGGATCGTTGAGGGAAAAAGAGGCCCTTCTGTACGAACTGTTTCACCGAACCAAAAACAACATGCAGGTAATATCTTCCATTCTTGAGCTGCAATCTATGTCTACTGAAGACCAACAGGTAAAAAGTATCGTGCAAGACAGTCAAAATCGTATCCGCTCAATGGCTCTTGCACACGAGAAGCTGTATATGTCAAAAAATCTCTCCTCCATAAACATCAGAGAATACACAAATGATCTTGCTCATCTGATACTTCAAAGTTCTTCCGTTTCATCAAAGGATGCGGAGGTCCATATCAATGCCGATCACATTATTACGCTCATTGATATTGCCATTCCATGCGGGCTCGTGTTGACCGAACTTATTTCCAACAGCATAAAATATGCGTTTACTCCCGAAAAAAAAGGTTTGATTTCCATCGATTTTATTAGAAAAGACAGCGATCGGCTTGAGATGATTTACAGTGATAACGGCAGGGGAATGCCGCCGGACTTCGACATAAATACTACCCCCACTTTTGGCTTACCTTTGATGGCTCGTATAATCAAAGACCAGCTCCACGGTTCAGTAAAACTTCAAAACAGCGCAGAGGGAACCAGGTGGATTATTTCTATGCGCGAGGATATTTATACGGAAAGAGTGTGACCGTAAAAGCCCGCATAGATGCAGAAATTTGACGACGAAAGGCGATAATTGTGTCGAAAAACGCTAATAAGACCCTATGGCTCCATTATTACATAGGTGGGCAGACCGATAACACCGAACTTATCCAGCAGCTTCTTTGTTTGCGGATCATCGGGTTTTTCCGCCTGATATTTAACCAGTACATATGAATCCAGTTTCTTTCCGACCGTTTCATCCTTAAAAGTGGTAAGATCCATGGTCTTGCAGTTCTTGCACCAGGTAGCCCAGAAATCCACAAGCACCGGTTTGCCGGTTGCCTGTGCCTCCCGCAGTCCTTCTTCGAGATCATGAATCCAGGGAAGTTCGGAAGCTTGATCGGCTTTGGCTGTGGTTATCTGCGTTTGGCTAACTTTGGGGCTGTTATTATAGAGCGTGTATGCAGTCCATCCATAATAAAGAGCTATTGCCAGGATTACTACGCCGAATATGTTTCGTACCCAGATCATCCAATTGCCGGGTTTGGGTAAAAAGGACAGTCCAGCTCCCGCAAGCGGCCAGGGCATACCCATTCCGGCGCCCAAAAGGAAAGGGAGCATGAGCGCGGCGGTGCTGCCTTGTGAGTATAGGTTTGACGCGTAGAGGATGACCGACAAAACCACCGGCGCGACACATGCACCGGCAAGAAGTGCTGCGATAACGCCCATACCAAAGGCGGGCAGGACTTTCCCGCGCGACTGATTATTTCGTTGTATACCGCTTCTATACTTGGTGAAGTCTATGTGAATAATATCAAACATTCCCAGAGCGAGAACGATGAATATGCCTGCGATCACAATGTTGAACAATGGGTTACTGTTTAACGTACCGAATTGAGTTCCGGTCAAAATGACAAAAACTCCAAGCGCTCCATAGGTCAGTGCCATTGCCAGCCCGTAAATTCCTCCGATCATCAGACCGCGTGAACGACTGTTTGCCTGTGCCCCCGCACCCAGCACCGAAACAGTAATAGGAATCATCGGCAGCACGCAGGGTGTCAGATTAAGGGCAATTCCTCCCAGAACCGTAAGCAAGATGACCAGAAGCAGGCTCTTTCCGGCAAACCCGCCCTCGGCGTTTCCGTGCCCGCGGGGGTTATCCAAAAAGTTGATGAATGCCTCGGGTTTGAGATACCCACCGGCCTTGCCGGTGATAGTAAAATCATCGAGAAGAGTCGAAAGTTTTTGAGCCGATGCAGGCTTAA
This sequence comes from uncultured Fibrobacterota bacterium, assembly GCA_964586285.1. Classification (GTDB taxonomy): domain Bacteria; phylum Fibrobacterota; class Chitinivibrionia; order Chitinivibrionales; family CAYFVL01; genus CAZPHU01. The sequence continues at coordinate 2,864 of CAZPHU010000122.1, forward strand.
GGGGTGATGCTGTCTCCTGCACAGATGTTTGTAAAGGGGAACTCGAGAACGAAAATGAATAATTCTGCGGAGTGAAACACATGGTTTCGTTACAAGCCTGATACTGCAGAGAACCTTTCAGGCGCCAATCCGATGAATCTATCTTATGGCGGATCACCATTTGATGGCCGTCTTTAAATGCCTGTGCGGTCGTGTTGTCGAAATTCTTTATGGTCACCGGTGTGCCGACATCCACACTCTTTCCTTTGAGTCCGGTCGAATCGGTTACGGCCAATTTGAAAAAGTTTGATTCGGAGGAGTAGAGGTGGACATCTTTGTCCATGGAAAGGGTAAGAACCACGGTGAGTATGGAATCGTTTTGGCTGTGGGTCGCCTCTATTGTTACCGGATCTTTTAAACCGGTGGGGGAGGAATCGTTTTCGAGATTGTCCAGGGAAATGACTCCTTGGGCCCAAATAGCAACAAAAAGACTGAAAACTAATGCAACACTCTTCAATAGCATGGAAAATACCCCATATAACGCGATTTCCGTTAGAATAATAGATTCTGAATATATACGTCGAGCATTTAAGAAAATTTAAACCTTTGGAACCACCTTCAAAATTGCTCAAAAACCTTTCATTCGGTTTGGTGTATATTCCTTGAGGTAAGAAAAAAATTGCTGGAAAAAGTTTGCTATTCACAAATAATTTCCTATATTAAACAATAAGACAGCGTCTCACATTCACCTGCTTATGCGGTTAAACAATAGTTGCTTCGTCTGGGTGACGAGGAAGGGGAGGATTATCATGAGAAGAATCTGTACGGTGGTCATATTTTTAAGTGCGGTATTTGCCGATGTTGGATTCGCCGAGTTCTCTACCTGCCGGTTTAATTTCGGGATGGCCTGGCAGGGATCATCATACAATTATCCAAACGAGATAGACTATGTGACTATCTGGGCGGGAAGTGACGAGAACTGGAATGATTACTGGATCGGAGACATGCTCAGGGCGTGCAGACCGGGAGGTCGGCTTGATGGTAAAACACCGGTTTTCTACAGCTATATCATAGCCTTTACCGCCAGGCGGGACTGGGGGCTTGGTGACTGCGACGTCAGCGGCTCAAACAACCTCTGCGACCGTGGGGCCAACTTTATACGTCAGGAATGGCCTCGTATCACCGGACAGTATGAAAAATATGCTTCAAACGCCGCGCGCGTGTACGGAACATCCCAGCCGATTATCTGGCTGATGGAGCCCGACTATTATCAGTACAGCTACTCTAGTCAGCAGGGCGGGGGACTGAGCGCCTCGGAGCTTGCTCAGAAGATGAGCGAGCTTGTTTCCATAGTAAAGAGGCATTTACCAAATGCCAAAATTTCGCTTGACATATCTCCCTGGACTCCCGATCAGAGGGCCTGGTTCAGTGCGTTTGATATGTCCGACTTCAGCTTCATGAATACCTCCGGCGGTCGCACCGACGCCAACAGTATATATATAAGAAACGAGAACCGAACTACCTGGCGCAGCATATACGATATCACCGGAAAGGGGATAATTGCAGACGACGGGTATGGGGTCGGCGGTGGAAATACCGGGCATGATGATACCTGGGATGATGTGAATAACCTTAATGCTCGAATCGCCGACGGGGTGATTGCGATTACTCAGGCCGATCCCAAGGCAGACTGGGGCTCAACAATCGCACGAATCCGTCCGCAGCTAAACACGCCTCTTACTTGCGGATCGACACCTCCTCCGCCAAGCGAATACAATCTTGAGGTGGATGTAAACGGCTCGGGAACAGTGAGCAAGTCTCCAAATCAGACGGTTTATGCTTCGGGCACAGTCGTTACTCTCACGGCCCAACCGGCCTCGGGATACGAATTCTCCGGATGGGGAGGAGATCTTGGGGGAAGTTCCAATCCTGCTACAATCACCATGAACGGCAATAAATCCGTAACCGCTAATTTTACTCAAAGCGGTGTCACTCCGCCGCCCTCACCGCCCGGAGACAATATGATAGTTAACGGATCGTTTTCGGACGGAAACACATCGTGGAATCTGGGTGTTTACGGTACGGCACGGGCAAGTGGAAGAGTAAGTAGTGGGGAGTATGTGACAACAATCGATACTCGAGGCTCCGATTCCTGGAACGTACAGCTTACGCAGGGAGGGGTGTTTCTCGAATCAGGCAAAACATACACACTGTCGTTTAAGGCCCGGGCGGAGGCGCCCAGGACAGTTATTGCAAATATCGGACAAAGCAGCTCGCCCTGGACAAGCTATATGGGAGAGTTCGAAGTCAATCTTACAACTTCGATGCAATTATTTACCAAAACCTTCACCATGACAAGAACATCCGATCCAAACGCCAGGGTTGAGTTTAACAGCGGATTGTCGGCTGTAGACTGGTTTCTGGATGATGTGGAGCTGGTGGAGGGAAGTGGATCTACGCCTCCTCCGAGCTATTCGGTCGACGTATCGGTCTCGGGAAACGGATCGGTAAGCAAATCGCCGGATAGATCAAGCTATGAATCCGGAACATCGGTGTCTTTGACCGCTACACCAGCCTCCGGCTACGTTTTCAGCGGCTGGGAGGGAGATCTCCGGGGATCGGCAAATCCGGCTAGCGTAACGGTGGACTCGGATAAGAGCATAAGGGCGATTTTTACCGCCCAAACACAAACGTACAGCCTGGATGTAAACACAAGCGGGCGTGGAAACGTGAGCAAGTCGCCCGATGCTTCCGCATACGACGAAGGCACGGAAGTCACACTCACTGCATCCCCGCGAAATGGTTATGTATTCAGCAGCTGGAGCGGTGACTTGAGCGGTTCGGTGAATCCGGTTACCGTCACAATGAATTCTGATAAAAACATAACCGCAACATTTGTGAGGCAGACAAACGAGACGTATTCGCTTTCGATTAGTACAACCGGAGAAGGAAACGTGAGCAAGTCTCCCGATGCTTCCGTATACGACGAAGGTACGGAAGTCACACTCACGGCATCCCCGCTAAATGGTTATATATTCAGCGGCTGGAGCGGTGACTTGAGCGGTACGCAAAGCCCTGTGACGATTACTATCGATTCGGACAAAAGTATCACCGCTACATTTACCCAGGGGACGGGCGGCGGTAGTCCCGGCGGCCGGAATATGATTGTAAACGGGGATTTCCAAAGCGGAACGGACTCCTGGCATCTTGGCGCATACAATGGTGCATGGGCAAACGGAAGCGTAGTCGACGGTCAATACAATACTGTTATCAGTTCCCGCGGATCGGAAGACTGGCATGTACAACTTACGCAGGGGAATTTACTGATCGAGCAGGGTAAAACCTATACCCTTACTTTCGATGCACGGGCACAGAGTAACAGAACCATTCGAGTAAATGTGGGAATGAGCAGCTCTCCCTGGACAAGCTACATGGGAGCATTCGAAGTTCAGTTGACCCCGACTATGCAGACTTTTACCAGGAATTTTACAATGGAGCAACCCACCGATGCCAATGGACGGGTAGAGTTTAACAGCGGGTTGTCGGCGGTTAACTGGTATTTGGATCAAGTGGAGCTTGAGGAAAACATCGACGGTTCAGACGATAACTCGGATTACATGATACAATCCTTTGCTCTTCAGGCCTCCATGCTAAACGACGACCGGATAAGGTTTAAGCTTCATGGAGCCGACTACGAAACCTATAATATGAAGATTTACGACAGGGCCGGAAGACTTGTCTACGATTCATTCGGAACCAAGAATTACGGGATGGCCTTACAGACTTGGAACTGCCGCAACAACAGAGGCAACCCGGTCGCGTCGGGGGCATACATAGCGGTCGTTCAAACTCACCTTCGTAACGGCACCAAAAAAACATACACCAAGGTGTTAAACATAACCCGCTAGGTGCATTTACGGCAAATGTATGCAAATTACCCCGTGCCAATGATGCACGGGGTAATTTTCCGGTCTCTGAATCGATACCTGATATTTTTTTCGAATATGGCCAAACCTTGTCGGTGCAGAGCCATAAGGGTTGTGTGAAAAAAAATATCGCGCGGCCGCCCGTAATTGAAATGCGCTGATTTCCAACATCACCACGACTGCCGGTCTCCAATGCACTTATGCTTCGGAAGCATTTCCTTCCTACTGTATTAGACTCATGCCGTAACGTATTTTTCCACAATTACCTCCGACTTGTTTTCGGCCTAAGCACAATCGGGGTGATAAATTCGAAAAAAATCAGAATCAGTAGAAAGGTTGATTATGGGATCAGAAGTTAGAGTACGATTTGCACCGTCCCCGACCGGGTATTTGCACGTAGGGGGAGCGCGTACGGCTTTGTTTAACTTCCTGTTTGCTCGTCGACACGGGGGCAAATTTATCCTGCGCATAGAGGATACCGACAGAAACCGCTTTCAGCAGGGGGCGCTTGAGGAGATTTATCAGAGCCTCATGTGGCTTGGGCTGAAGTGGGATGAGGGGCCTGAGGTCGGAGGGGAGTTTGGTCCGTACGTGCAGTCGGAGCGCACCGAGCTATACCGCACCCATGCTCAACAGCTTGTCCAGTCGGGGCATGCCTATTACTGTTTCTGCACCCCCGAGCGTCTGGCCAAAGTGCGCGAGGAGCGCGAGGCGGCCAAAATGCCTACCGGCTATGACCGTCACTGCCGCAACCTTGAGCAGGCGGATATTAAGAGCTTGCTTGATCAGGGGAAACCGTACGTGATTCGCCTGAAAGTGCCCGATAAGGAGACGATCAGCTTCGAGGATGCCATTCGGGGCGATATATCGTACAAAAGCAACGTGTTGGACGATTTAGTGCTGATGAAGGCCGACGGTTTTCCCACTTATCACCTTGCCAGTGTCGTTGATGATCATTCCATGAGAATTTCGCATGTACTTCGCGGGGATGAATGGATCGCCTCGACTCCTCGCCACCTGCTTATATACAGGGCTTTTGGATGGCAGGCGCCAGGTTTTGCTCATCTGCCGGTGATCCTCTCGCCTGGTGGCGGAAAGCTTTCTAAACGCAAGGGAGCCGCATCCGTGATGGATTACAAGCAAAATGGTTATCTGCCCGAGGCTCTTTTTAATTTCCTGGCCCTTCTTGGGTGGAATCCCGGGGATGACAGGGAGAAGATGACGCTAAGAGAGATGATTGAAGCATTTAGTCTGGAGAAGATATCTCCCAAGGGATCGGTGTTTGATGAGAAGAAACTCGATTGGATGAACGGCTTATACATGCAGGATCGTCCGGTGGAGTCGATTATCGATGATGTTCTTTTATTATGGAAGCAAAAAGGGTTTATTGATCAAAACAGCGATAAGGATGATCCGTATTTAAAATCGGTAGTAGCTTTAATGAAGGACCGATCCAAGCGGATTAACGAGCTTGCAGAAAACTCGAGTTATTTCTTCACCGATCCGAAAAGCTACGATGAGAAAGCTGCCGGGAAGCATTTTTTCAAGGGAGGGGCGGTATCTGTTCTGCGGGGTTTGATAGAAAAGCTTGGGGGTGTCAAAAAATTTGATGAGCAGACACTTGAGCAGGTTTACCGGGAATATGCGGAAAGTAACGAGATTTCAACCGGGAAGTTGATACATCCCACGCGGCTTGCGGTAAGTGGGGTCAGTTTCGGGCCGGGGCTTTACGAAATGCTTGCCTTAATAGGCAAGGAAAGGGTTTTGTCACGCATGGAGAGTGCGGCGGTGTGGATCGAGAATAACAGTGAGGGCAATCGGCAGGGCAGATGAAGCAGATGATTTTCTTCGCTTACGAAAGAAAAGTTTTTGGGATCATGAGTCTAATAATAAAGGTATACTGAGATATGGCAGAAGAGAAAAAGAGGAACGTACACTTTATCCGCGCGATTATAGACGAGGATATCAAGGCAGGCAAGCACGGCGGGAATGTGATTACCCGTTTCCCTCCCGAACCAAACGGATATCTTCATATTGGGCATGCAAAGTCTATATGTCTGAACTTTGGTCTGGCCTCAGAGTACGGCGGGAGATGTCACTTGAGGTTTGATGATACCAATCCTGAAAAGGAGGAGGTTGAATACATCGAATCGATAAAAGAGGACGTTCGTTGGCTTGGGTTTGACTGGGGCGAACATCAGTATTTCGCATCCGACTATTTCGAAAAGCTCTACGAGTATGCCGTTCACCTGATCAAACACGGTAAGGCGTATGTGGACGATCTGAGTTTTGAGCAGATTCGCGAATACAGGGGGACGCTGACCGAGCCGGGAAAGCCCTCACCTTATCGCGACAGAAGCGTGAAGGAGAATCTAGATCTTTTTTATCGTATGCGTAGCGGTGAATTTGATGAAGGATCACGGGTGCTTCGTGCAAAAATAGACATGGCTTCACCTAACATAAACATGCGAGATCCTACCCTGTACCGTATCAAAAAAACGATCCATCACCGAACGGGTGATACTTGGGCAATCTATCCGATGTACGATTTCACCCACTGCATTTCGGATGCTTTGGAGGGAATTACACATTCGATCTGTACGCTTGAGTTTGAGGATCATCGTCCGCTGTACGACTGGGTGCTTGAAAATGTCCCGGCCCCCTGCCATCCCCAGCAGATCGAGTTTGCGCGTCTCAATCTCACCTACACGGTTATGAGCAAGCGCAAGCTTCTGAAGCTGGTGCGTGAGAAATATGTAAGCGGATGGAATGATCCGCGGATGCCCACCATAGGCGGGTTGAGACGCCGCGGGTACACGCCCGAGGCGATCAGGGAGTTTGCCGAGCGAATCGGGGTTGCAAAACGCGAGAGTACGGTTGATGTTGCTCTTCTGGAACACTGCCTTCGTGAGGATCTTAACAAACGCGCATCACGTGTTATGGCTGTAATCCGCCCTTTAAAGGTTGTAATAGACAACTATCCCGAGGGGCTTGTCGAGGAGATGGAGGCGATCAATAACCCCGAGGATCCACAGGCCGGTGTCCGCAAGGTTCCGTTCAGTCGCGAGCTTTACATTGAGCAGACCGATTTTATGGAGAATCCTCCGAAGAAGTTTTTCCGTCTTGGTCCCGGGCGTGAGGTTCGTCTTCGTTACGGTTACTGGATAACCTGCGTAGATTATGAGAAGGACGAGCAGGGAAATGTGACTGTATTGCACTGCACCTATGATCCTGAGACCAGGGGAGGCAATGCGCCGTCGGATGGGCGCAGGGTCAAGGCGACTCTTCACTGGGTATCGGCGGCACACGCTCTGGATGCGGAGGTTCGTCTTTACGATCATCTATTCAATAAGGAAAACCCCTCCGCAGAGGATGATTTCACTCAGGCCTTAAATCCCGATTCGCTGGAGATATGCAAGGACTGCAAAGTAGAGCCCGGCCTAAAGGATGCCGATGTGGCTACGCGGTTTCAGTTTGAACGTCTGGGTTATTTTTGCCTGGATTCGGTGGACGGCTCTTCAGATTCACTTGTATTTAACCGTACTGTTTCTCTTAAGGATGAGTGGGCAAGGATTCAGAAAAAGAACTAGAAGCGTTTTTTGCCTTGACGGAACCTGAAACGCGGATATATCTTTACATTTCTCTTCTGGGGCTGTAGCTCAGCTGGGAGAGCACAACGCTGGCAGCGTTGGGGTCAGGGGTT
>CAZPHU010000123.1:0-10224 GCA_964586285.1 uncultured Fibrobacterota bacterium
GCTCACATTGATACAAAATAGGCAACTCCTGCAAGAAAACAACAATATATCTACTTATATGCAGCTGGTCGATGCTGAAACGATTAAGAGAGGTTTTTAAGCGGTTATAGTATCATATTGATCATAGGGCGTGGTTTAATAATTACAAAAGCCGGTGCGTGAAAAACGATTGGCCTAAAACGGATCGATGGTCGGGCAATACCTCCTACTGGAGGCCGTAGTCGAACAACTGTTTTTCACCAGGGGTTGGTTTTTTGATTTACCAGCAAAACGGAAAACTTAATTAATGAGTGAATCTTTACGCCGCATCCTGGGCGGGCAGTTGAAATTTTGGTCTCAGGCTGAAATGTTTTTGGTCTGAGAAAATACCCTCGACTGCCGTCCGTATTGATTTTGATTTTTTCACCGTTTGTTATTCTATTATGGGCAATTGTGTCGGTATAAACGAAAGTATGTGATTAATGAGTGAACTGTCTATTCTGGGCGTCGGTATCGATGCTCAAATATATGCCTGGGTTGTTCTTCCGCTTCTAATATTTCTGGCCAGGATAATCGATGTCAGTGCGGGTACGATTCGTCTCATATTTATATCCCGCGGATTGAAGAATATAGCGCCTTTCATTAGTTTTTTCGAAGTCTTTGTATGGCTTCTGGCCATACGGCAGATCATGCAGCATATGGATAATCCCGCCTGTTTTATCGCCTATGCGGCGGGTTTTGCCATGGGTACATACGTGGGAATGAATATCGAGAGTGCTCTATCGCTGGGAACCCGAATGATCAGGATTATCACCCGTAAGGATGCATCGTTGCTGATCGAGAGTCTTCGCGACTCGGGATACGGAGTAACCAGTGTCGATGCGCAGGGCAGCACGGGTACGGTACAAATTCTGTTTACCATGGTGCGCCGTGGCGATGTGGGGGACGTAATCCGGATCGTCAAGCATCATAACCCAAATGCATTCTTTTCGGTCGAGGATGTAGGGAAAGTCAACGAGGGCATTTTCCCGCTTCGTGACGGAAAACTACGTACTGCATGGCGCGGCTTGTTCCCCGGGTAGCAGCGAATGAAGTGAACCATGGCGTATCATTCTCTTTTTTGGTATCGAATGCTTTTGTATTCTTTATTTCTTCGACTGCCAAGGGTTATTGTCGGGATACGACAAAAGCGATCAGAAAAATCATTTGTTTAGGCATAAATAGTCTGTCTTACATTTTGATCGGTAAAGTTGCGGAAATTCAGGTTGAATCGCGCCGTTTTGTTCTATCAGTTGCTAAACAAGACTATCTTCTCCCAATAAGCATCTCTTTTGTTGCCTTCACGCACACAACAGATATAGGTCCCCCGATTTATTCCTCTGAACGGAACCGATTTCGCGCCGGTTGCGTTTCCATGTCTCCCAAGGATCTCTTTTCCCTGAAGGTCGAAAAGCTTGACACTCCAGTTACCGGCGGCAATGAAGTTTACTGCTCTGTTGAATCGATCGACCATTACGTTTCTTGGCAAAACCTTCGATTGGGTGTGATTTTGAGAGACGGAAAGTTTCGTTCTGTCCAGCGTATCGATGAAATTACCGTCACTGTCGTAAAGCAGAAGTGATACTGTCCCGCTGCCGAGGTCGGAATCAAAAGTCTCGTCTATTATAAAAGAGTCAAGCGGTGACACATCCCAGGTTTTGCGCACCGTGGCCGCGTTTACCAAATCCACTCGGCCGGCATAAAATACTCCATATTTACCTTTCACGCGAATGCCCCGGCTTACAGAGATGCGCTCACGAATCGCTCCGGCGTCATTGACTCCAATAATCGGTCCGTGTACATGTGTCAAGTACCAGTCTACAGTGTAGACAGCCGAGTCACCAGGCTGAATGTCGCGTATCGGACTTAGTGCTTCTATTTCGATGTATGTCTGATTTCCGGATGCATTTGTCGAATAAATCTGGAACATCGATTGTTGATCCGGATAGTCTGCATTCGGCTCTATAGTTGTTTTCTTGATATAAGCTGTGCCGCTTCGCTCATTTACATAAGCTATCCAGCCCTCATCCGTTGTGATACCGATTTTTCCGCCTCGACCACTATAGGCAAAGGCGTCGATACCCTCGCTGTGTCCAGGCTTTAGCTGCGGACGCATCGATTCTTCATCCTGCAGGAAAAAGTAACTGTCAACCGAATGAGAAGAAGCTCTTGGGAAGTATGCCCAATAATCGGTATGATCGCTGTTTTGACCATCTCCGGCCAACACCTGTGTAATATCCCATACAGACCATTCCGTTTGGTCGCAGGAAACGTTTAGAAGCCGCTGTTCGATTCGAACTCGGCTGGTATTCTCATAAAAACGCATCTCTCTGTTGAACCGAAGTCCGGAAGCAGATGTGTTTTGTTCAACCGGTCCCTCCAGAAAAAAGACGATCGAATCCACCGTCTGCTCCACTACCGTTGGGGTGTATTCGCCGCCGTCCAGAAGTGGGGGAGGCGGCCAGTCCCATTGCGCCTGAGGTGCCGGCCAGTTTTTAAAACCGCCGAAATTAATCCATTCTCCACCATCCTGGGGTTGTCGGCCGGTTTGATTGGGATTTACCCAAAGAAGGCTCTCATCTCCCAAATCATACTGCATGATTCGTCCGCCCAGTTGTGGATATACGGCGGATTTGATGATACCGTTGGAAAAAACATATGCACCGTTCCACCCCCAATTCATGTAATTTTGCTCAAGGGAGAGTGAGACATCACCATTACATGAGAGGGTAAGAAAAAACTGAATGACCATGGCAGTCGAGACCAGTTTGTGAGAATATGACAGCATTATCTATTCCTTTTAAGTTTAACAGCATGTTTTTAGGGATGCTTCTCTTAATATGATTCATTCATCACTACAATTATTCCATCTATTGGTTTATATCCGGCTTTCCTTTATTTAACAATATAAAACAGGCATAACGGCTCCCGTTAGAGAGCTAAGCAGGCCTTATCCGGATCAAGAATTTTGTTTAATATCGTATGCCTCTCGATTAAGTAACGCACGCAAATCTCGGGTTGCCGAAGGGGTTGACATAAACTTTTTTACCAGCTCATCGGTTGAAGCCGGTTTGATCCCGGCGCTAAGCTCACGTATACCCGGTTGGTCGAAAGCGCTTTTAAGATGACGCTCGATTATTTGTCGCACCTGCTCTTTATTCGGTGATTCAAATCTGAAAAAATCCGAAATACTGTTTATCACCGTTTGGGGAACCTGTTTGCGTTTAAGGACCTGGACGATATCTTCCGGTTTATTCTCTGATTTTTTCTCGTTTTTGCCTGCGGTAAACCCGATGCTCGAGATTGTCTCATCAATGCTCGTGCTGAGAACAAACAGCGTGCTGCCGGCGTATACGTTTTGACCGTCAGGATCGGGAAAGTGGCCCTGGGCGAAAAGATTCCCGAAGAATCTCATTATGCGCGGGTGTGCCTCGGGAAATTGATAAAGAAAAACTACCGAATGGGGAAATTGTTTCAGGTGAATGGGCAGGATACCTCCGGTATCGCTTCCCACATACCCGCGCGGCGCCCCGATCAGCCGATTGAGTTCGTGCTCGGCTCTAAGATGCGCCATGTTGATAAACAGAAAGCGCTCCTTTTCCTCCGGCCACAATGCGTGGGCAAGCGCCCGTGCTGTTTGAGTTTTTCCTCCCTGGCTGCATCCTGCAAAGCACACAACGCGGGGAAGTCTGGAGAAACGCAGGCCAAGCTTCTCCTCGGCGGCAACACGCGACAGATGCTCGACAATATCCCGGGAACCGAATATGCGCTCTTCAAGACGCCCTCTGATTTGGGCGAGAAGGCTGTTGCGGGGATCGGATTCTTTTTTCGCCTCAGCTCCCGACCATTCATCAATGACCCGCTTGATGTTATCGCGTGTCACAACACACGGCGCATCTGCCGAAGGGACTTGTATGCGCGCCAGCGCGCACGCTTCATCCAGGGCGTCTATAGCCTTGTCCGGGAAATGACGGTGACGCACGTACTGATCGGTCAGCTGGATTGCCGCATCGCAGGCATCTGCGTCTATTGTTACCCCGTGATGTTTTTCCCATAACGGTTTTCGCGCGTTTACTACCGCACGTGTAGTCTCAGCATCGATTTCGCTTAGCCAAACCGGGGAGAAACGTCTTTCCATGGCGGCGTCCTTCTCGATCGAACGGGAGTATTCGCCTGCCGTGGTAGCCCCGATAAGCCTCAGCTCACCCGCCGCGAGAGCCGGCTTGAGTATGTTCGATCCGTCAAGACCACGTTTAGTGGTTGCACCGGCTCCCATAAGCGTATGAAGCTCGTCAATAAACAAAATTATATCAGGATCTTCGCGTGTCTCAGATACAATACTTGTTATTCGATCCTCAAAATCGCCCCTGTATGTAGTTCCAGCCACAAGAACACCTACATTTAGCTCGATAATTCGTTTTGTTTTAAGCTCCCCGGGAACCTCACCCCGTACTATCCTTTGCGCAAGCCCCTGAACGACCGCGGTCTTTCCCACTCCTGCCTCGCCCAGAAGAATCGGATTGTTTTTCTCCGCCCGCGACAATATGCGCATCATGCGCTCGATCTCCCGGTCACGACCTATAACAGGAGGCATATCGCCTTTTGCCGCCTGCCTGGTCAAATCAACCCCGAATTGCTCCAGTGTCGCACCGTAACCTGTACCTGCCCATCCGCCAACAGCAACCTTCTCCCGCAAGCCCGGTTTCAGACCCAAAGAATCATCGCTGCCTTTTGTAAACATCTCCGCAGCATGTTTGTCAATGGTCGCGATTACCTCTTTAATCACGGGGTCGGTGCTTTTGGTTGCTGGTACAATCAGGCGATCGCTCTTATATATTTTTTTCCTGGTTTTTGCCGGTAAGGCAACGCCCAGTTTTTTTTCAACAAAAGATTCCGTCGGCATCTCACAATCGCCTGACATCATTGCATTCAAAGCCTGCTTCTTGATCTCCTCATACTCATGTTTCTTTTCCGGAGCCAGAAGCGATTCCATGGAAAGAAGCCGCGAATAGTAATCTTTTTTTTCTTTTACCCCTTTGTCCACGACCATCTCACATAAGTCTTCAAAAAGCATATTATACTGGTAATCCGCGTAACCTTTGTGAACCGCGATAATCCAGGCACGCGCCGTTTCCTCGGGCCAACCCATCCAGGCAAGAGTCTGACCAAGTAGGAAAAACAAGTAATTCAGGTCGATATAGTCGGTACTCTTCTTGTCGTAAGCAAGAATGCGCTCATGTATCCACCTGCATCCGTCGACATAGCGCTCCGTCAAGAAAAAGGAAGTCATCGCCTTTTCAACCATTTCCCATACGTCTTCACCCAGATGCTCTTTTGAATAATCCAGGCCCGGAAAGCCAAGTTCCCCGGCGGTTTTCTGACCGACCACATAGTAGGCAAGGTTGATCACCTCATCATAGCGCTCAAGCTCGAAAAGCGACTCGCCGTAATCATGAATGTTTGGAATCCCTTTACCAGCCGACAAAAACCGCTCCGCCCAGAAGGCATGCTTCCGGCTTGCCTCCCGCGGGTTTTTGTCGCTCTTCTCCTTATCCTTGTCCTTTCTGAAAATGTCATGTTTGGACAGGCTTAAGCCTATAAGAAAAAGATGCCTTAAATTACCTTCTTTCAGAATATCTCCTGAGGGATGGGTGTATGTGATATCCCGTTCAAAGACATATGTTAGATGCTTTAACCCATCCTCATCCGTCAGCCCTGCATATGCCCCTGCCCACGCATGCGCATCAATATTTTCAGGCTCCTTTTCCAGAAACTCTTTTATCAGTGCATTCGCTTCATCTGCCTTCTTTTCTTCAAAAAGAGCGGCGATTTCTTCGCTGTAGTTTCTTTTGTTTACTTTATTCTCGGCCATATTGGTCTCCGGACGGTTTATGGTTATGTTAACGATGCTGTTTACTTGACAAATATCTCCTCGGTTACTCCGGAGAGAATCGCATCTCTCACCTTGCAGCCAACCTCTTTGTCAATTAGGGTCTCTATGTCTCTTCTTTCGGGGGAAAGGGACATGAACGAATCGGCAAGTCTATGCTCGAGCTTCTCATCAAAGCTCACAGAGTATCCCTTTTTGGCATATTCTTGTCGTAATGTGTCAAATCGCATGCGCATGATCTCCCGTGCCGTGTCGGTAGACAGGTCGGCAAATGGAGCCTTGGCGGTGAAAAGAGAGAAAAGCCTTTCGGGTACCCCGTCCCGGCGAAGATCATCCAGCACCCTCTGATCGGAAGTGTCTTGACCCGAATGGACTTTAAAACCCATGCCGTGGGGACGGGATGTGGTATCTACCGGGATGACAAAAACCGCATCGGCTCCGTTAATCAGACGTCCCGATGAATCGGTGTAGCTGCCGTGTTTGAACAGCTGCTCGAAAAAACCAAGCACACGCCAGTGTGCCTTGGCGAAATTGGGCAGCATTATTATGGAATGTGGACGTCTTCGAAGCCGCGCGTTGAGAATACCGCCCTCATTTTGGCCCCCGTAGCCGGGAGGAAAGCCAATCAGACGGTCGAGGCTGTTAAAATCGGTGTACTCGGCACAGTTGAGAATCATCATCCGATCGGTTTCGTTTGGCCAAAGCACCGATGACAGCGCCTCACAGCAGGTGGCTTTACCCGAGCCTGCCGGGCCGTGAAAAAGAAGAATCGTCGGAATGTTTGGGTTTTTGAGTGACATACGGATACGTATCACGATTTCGGATAATATACCGATCGCCTTCTTTTGCCCGACAACCTTTGCGCTTAACTGTGCTTGAATGTCTTTGCCCGAAAGTATCCGAGGGGTCGAATTCTCAGGGGCTGCGGATGTGGTTATCTCAAAACCGCCGGTCCACTCCCCGATGACCTGATTAACCTCCTCCAAGCGCAGAACCCACAGATTGTTCTTGTCGGGAGAGCGTCGGGTGCGGGCCAGGGCACAGCTTTCGTCAAGAAGATCTATTGCCTTATCCGGAAATGCTCTGTTTTTCAGCCGCGCATCGGTCAAATCTACCGCCGCGATTATCACATCATCGGGAATTTCCACACCGCGGCTCTCTCTCCACAACTCACGCCGTTTGCGCAAGACGTCAATAGTAGCCCCTCGGTCAAGCTCACCGACTCGCACCGGAGTGAACCGACGCGCCATCGCGGGATCCTTCTCGATACATATCCCGTATTCGCGCGTAGTGGTGGCACCGGCCAGACGAAGCGTGCCGCGGGCCAAGGCGGGCTTGACAATATTCGCCGCGTCGAGGTCTCCTCTCTGTGCCGCACCCGCACCCATAATCGTATGAAGCTCATCTACAAACAAAATGATATCGGGATTATCCCGCGCCTCGTCAATAATTTGGGTCATACGCTGCTCGAAATCACCCCGAAACCTGGTACCCGCCACCAGGCTGCTCATGGACAGCTCAAATATCCGGAGATTCTTGAGAAAAGGCGGCACATGGTCGGAGACAATGCGCTGCGCAAGCCCGTGAATGACGGCGGTTTTTCCGACTCCTGCCGAGCCAAGAAGCACGGGGTTGTTTTTCTCCATACGTAAAAGAATGCGAACGATCGAATCGATCTCACTTTCCCGTCCGGCTATCGGGGCAAGCTTACCCTCACGGGCTAGCCCGGTTATGTCGACTCCGAAACGTTCTATCGTTCTGATATCCCCCCTTATGGTCTTGGCCGATACACCCTCCGCGGGTTTTTGCCTGCCGTCGGTTGTTTCCTTCACAGGAGATTTGCGGTATGGATGGGGCCCCTGTGTGGCAGGCAGCCATAAGCGGCCGAAATAATCGTAATGCTTTTCCTGCTCGACGGGAAGTTTTACTCCTAATTTACTCTCCGCGTATTTTTCATTTAGAAGCACCGCATTTTTATCGCCTATAGCCGCGTGCGCCTGTGTCGAAATCTTCTTCGCGAAAGCCTTGTTTTCGACAGGTACCGTTTTCTTTACTTCTGCAATCCTTTCAAACAGTGCCGCCTTCTTTCCTGCCAGGGGGTCCGATACAAGCTTGCATAAATCATCAAACCCAAATGAGCTTCTTTCATGCCATCCACGTTTAGCCACCGCATGCATCCACTGGCGGGCCGATTCGGCCGGTTGGTTCAGATTACAATAAATCTCCCCAAGAAAATCATGCGCCATCCACTCATATGGATCATGCTTGAGCACAGTATGGTAAAAATCCCGTGCCTCTTGAAATTGTCCGGTCTGAAAAAACGCCTTATGTAACGTCGAAAGTATATCCAAACGATTATCACCAACTTTACATTTCCCAAGTCCCGGCAGAGCGGTTTCGTCGGCATCTTTCACCCCCAGCAAAACGGCTCCGGCTGATATCGCCTCATCAAATTGCCGCGACCTGACAAGTGCATCGATGTAAACATCAATGATGGAAATAGGATATCCCGCCTCCAAAGCCTTTCGGCCGTATTTGATCAAGCGATCGTCCAAGTTTACCTTTTCGTCGAAGCCTTCGGCTGAAAGCAGTTTGTCCGCATTGTTTCTAATTCTATAACTAAACATCAGCACATCAATATACCAGTGGGGCTGTTTGGGATTATGCGGATCGCTGAAATGTATATCGTGATCCATGATAAACTCCGCATGTGCAATATGTTGGCCCGAGATGAAATCTCGCCTTTTTATATGGATCGCCAGTGAATGGAGAGTCAGATCTTCGGGGCAGAGTTCGAGGGCTTTGTCGATATTTTCCCAGGCTTTATCGTTTTCTTTCTTTTCCCAACACTCTACCGCTTTGTTGTAAAACTCCTGAGCGGAGCCCGTCGGCGGTTTTTTTTCGGACATTGTGCCTCCCTCATGCGTTCGGCCGCATGATACGCAAACACCGGAGAGTTTACGAGGCTTTCTCGTGTTCGCGCGGAAAAGGTTGCGTATGCTATGACAAGTCGAATCAAAAATGATCGGTAAGGATGAATATAGTTTTGGATGCGGGGTGATGTATGAAATTTTTTAATCGCAAATAAACCGATGGATTTTGGGAGGGGATTCAGCGTCGTGATTTTTCACTTTCATATATATAACGATATTTGGCCTGACTGATCCCAAATAAAGCATAGACGATTGATCCGAGAGCTTCGGCAGTAACAAGCCACCGTCCCATAGGAAAAGATGCGAGTGTGGATTATGCATCCCCCGGCCGACTATCCATATACAAAGAGTTATATGGCAAGTATTTAACAGACGATTAAACTTGTTTTGAAGCATATAATTTCCTTCTCCCAATGCCTTCATCTTGATTTCTGAATCCTTCGTAGTATTTATGTTCAAAGAAGGAAAAAGAAAGCAAATAAACGAGATTACCACTTACCTTGAAGGATCAAGGATTTACGGAACGGACTAGACGCGGGCAGATATCTTGGCACTTTAATCGGACCGACATTCAGACGCATTATCGCCAAACAATTCCAGAAACTCGGAAAGGCGGATAGGATCTGGTATCAATCATACCTCTCAACCGATGCGAAGGGGAGCAATCGCGGCTGACCAAGATGTTTATGGTGACCAGGTAAAGAAAGTTCACTGATGGTTGATCGAAAATAAAAGTGTAGGGAACAGGCGGCCATGTGAAAAATATCCAGTAAAATTTTCAATTCTCCATTCAACCATTCGGGCACAAATAAATCCAATCGATAATTCTTTTAATTCATCTCTCATGATCCTTATAAGACGTTGTTTTTCAGAGTATGTCCCGATAAAGTGAATTCGCACGGTTGTTTTGTTACAGATTTATTAGTATCTTAATAGTTGGTGAATCGGAATCTTATGAATATTTATTTAAGCGCGTAAGCTGACCTCTTCTTTAATTCCCTTGTTTTGTAGTCGATATGTATTAAAGGTATCGCTGCGGATTAGCAGCGGAGGTGAAGGTTGCGCGGAAATGGAGTTCGCTTGTGAAACGGAACAACTTTCTCATTGTCATAGGCCTGTTACTCTCCACACTATCATTTTCTCTTAATGCCCAATCGGTGGTGGATGCTTACGGAAGGCTGCAGGTGGACGGCAACCGGATTACCGGTGCCAAGACCGGTCAACCGGTACAGGTCGCCGGGATGAGTTTTTACTGGACGTTATGGGGAGGCGAGACTTTTTATTCTGCGCAGAACGTGCATACGCTGGTGGACGATTGGAACTGCACGCTGGTGCGGGCCTCCATGGCCGTGGAAAATGAGGGCGGCTATATTCATGATCAAA
>CAZPHU010000124.1:0-10219 GCA_964586285.1 uncultured Fibrobacterota bacterium
AGAGGCCTCTTCCTGCACAGGGGCCAGGGTGTTTACGGACTTGCATAAGCTCCGGATGGCAAGATGAGAAGGCAGCCGCAACATATCCGACTGCCTTCGCCATAAAAACCAGCAACGTAACCGAATAGTTCTATTCCCTTTTGTATACTCATTATTCAACGGCAGAACAGCATATATCTTCGTGGCTATCTTTTACATTTTGCCTGGGATAGTTTCAACTACCAATGCTGTTAATAGATTCACATCCCTTTTAGGCATAAGGTCGTCACGCGTGATCGCATGGTACGTTTTTAACTGCTCCTCTACAGCAGCCTCAAAGGGGAATTCTCTCGCCGGACTAATATTCCATCCGTGCGCGATGCCGCCGTCGGGTCTTATGGTTACACAGTGCAAATCGGTTTCGATCTCAAAATATCGATAATGTTCCATCCTATTAAATGGCTTATTATCTATTCTAACATGTTCTATTCCTAACTGTTTGAATTGACTGAACAAGTACTGTTCACGCCCGGCATCATTACTCCAATTAGAAAAAACGCTTATAGTATTTGCGCCCCCCCTGTTTCGTCCCTCCAGAGAGCACAGGTTTAACTCGACCGACGAAATCGTCATTTTCCATTTGTTTATCATGCTCGATAGTAGGTTGGCCAAGAGCATGCAGCTGAGCGGCGAGTTGAGGTATGTATCACTATAGAAAATGCTCACACCTTCATTTTGCAAAGTTTCTTTCACAGCAGGCAGGGTTTCGTACCACCTCTTCAAGCAAAATTCCCCGAAGGAACGCATCTTTATTCTTTTCGCACGATAGAAACAATCCGCTCGATTTTGACTATCTATAGACGGGCGGCTAACTGTTTCAAAGTTAAGATTAGGAGTTCCGATCATACATCTCACGATATTTTCAGGTAAATTTTCGCCGAAAAATGCATTCGGCGCCGGCAAAAGTGCCTCTCCAGGGGCACACCAGCTTACAATATCCCCAGTTTCATACAACAGCTGAACAAGAAGTTTTCCGCCATTTATGAGCGGATCATCTCCTTTACCAATACACGGTTTTGCCCAATAAGCGATGCTTGAGTGTATGAAAATGTCTACGTCCGGTTTTGAGGTAGATATCCATAATGGCATGATAAAAGTAATTTCGGCTCCCAAATTGTGCAGCCTCTGTAACTCTTTGTAAAGAGACCATCTTTGGAGATCCCATTGACTTATATCACCAGTCAAAAATAAGCGAACCTCCTTTACTCCCCTGTTCTTCGATAGCGCCGTAATCACCGCGTGTTCCAATGGCACCTGTTCGACAATTGCTTGTTCCTGAAGGTGAGCGAGGGAGGCCGGTAGATCAAACTTGTGCTGCAGTGTATTCGTGATCCACTCTTTTAAAACATGGCGATCAAGCTGGTCCAGGTACCATTGAGATTCTCTATCCAGCAGGCACTGGGAGCAACACTTCGCGCATGTGCATAAGGAGACACGTTTTTCGATACCTTTTAGGAGTTGGTCGAAAAAATCCGGCAACTGGCTGACATAGCCCGCCCCACCACGTGCGGTATCGTATAGGAAAAGTGACTGGAATGCCCCCTTTTTTGTTTGGTACCTTTTGGTACCAAATCCGATCTCGCTTTCATCGATTCCCAGCTGTGCGGTGAGTTGTGTTCGGAGAGCAACCGCAAGTGACACAACAAGAGAATCATTATTAGAAAAAGACGAGATGTCATTTTTAACCCGCATCTCAAAAATATCCGTATGCAGCGTTCCGGCAAGCACGACGTTACGGCGTATCCTGTGAGGCAGGTCGTTGCCTCTGCAGATTGATACACTCATATTTTCTTCCCTGCCACCACGTAAGCGTCTGTGGTCTTCGAGGGGATTGGCACCATCCGGTCCCATGGGCACAGTGCGTCCGCAATCCAGGCACACGGCAAACCCTCTTCCCGCGCCGATATTGTAGTAAACGATCTGTGCATTTTCATCCCCAACGCGTAAATCTATGCGGGAAGATGAATGCCCGCCCCATGGTCCCATATTAAGAAGCAATGGTTCGACATAGGTAGTCTTCGGAGCGAATTCCGTTCGCCGGGTTGGCTCGGCATGAATGTCCACGGAAAATCCGGCTGGTTCGATAAGCTCTGTAAACCCTTCCCCGATTCCATGCAGTGCGGTCAAGCTGTCGTCTTTACCACAGACGGAGCAGGGAGCGCCTAAGTTAAAATCCCATGTGTAGAGTTGCTGATGCCCGCAGTGCCTACAACTACGAACCTTTGGTATTTTCGTTTCGTTAAAAATGGTCTTAACACTAATCCCTTCTGATGTATATACCCAACCATCAAGAACTACCGAACGGCCGGGCGCATACTCAGTAAGGGCGCGTGTTATGTGAAATGAAGGTGAATCCTTACGCCTGTAATTGTTATCTTCTCCTTCACTAAGCGGCTTATTTTTAATTTTCTTGATGTCTTCCATGTTTGCGATGTTGAATTCAATAACTCCCGTGGGTATACCCGCGCCGGGCAAAAAACCCTGCTCAACCAAAAATTTAAGTACGTTTTCTTTGCGAATGCGTGAATCCTCGTATAGCAGCGCCTTGACGGCTGGGCTCTTTTCCGTGCACCCGTCCTCTTGTTTTAACCGCTGTATCTGTTTTTCTATCCCCCCTATTTCATTCAACACATGATCTCGGATACGAAATATTGTGTCCCGTGTGCGTGCAATGAGACTTTCTAAAGAGGAATCGGCAAGCTGAGTCCGTTGCCTGATCGTATTCACTCTTGTTAAGATTGATTCATCACACATTTTTTCCCAAAGCCATGTGGCAAAAGAGTCTATAAGTGTTTTACCCTCGATTTCATTCAGAAAGAATTCCTCCACCTTCTCTCTGATATCCATTCCGCCTGCGGTTCGTATAAAAGCTCCGAGAAGGCATGAATTGATGTGGCGTTGAATAATCGGCTCACTTGTAAGGCGCACCCGAGGCATTTCAATCTCACGTGTCATTGCTTGTTTGGGGTCTTCGATTATCTCTGCGCTTACCGGCGTAGGACTGCAGAAAGTAATCGAAGTCGAACGTCCTTCTGAACGCCGTCCCGCACGTCCCGCTCGCTGCAGATAGTTGGCGGGTTTTGGCGGCACATTATTCATAAGGACCATGGACACACCGCCGATATCGACTCCCATCTCCATGGTGGTTGAGCAACTTAAAAAATTGAGTTTTCCCTCTTCGAAATGTTTTTCCAATTTCCGCAGCCTGCGGTCGGATTGCTGCGCCGAATGCTCTCCCGAAAGAAATATCGGATAGTCAAGGATAATTCTTTCAAAAATATCGCTCCATATACCCTCCTCAAAAAAATTCGAATATGCCGCACACGCCCATTGAAGAACCTTTTCCGCTGAAACCGTGGCACCATCCTTGGTGCATCTTTTCGGATAGGGGAAAAATGGCATGTGCAGAACATCTTCATTAAGCTTGTATCTTGATATATTTAAAGGCTCGAGCTCTCCCTTAATCCATGGCGTATACTCCCGAAAGGAAGTATCAATTAGTTTATGGGTTGCGGGACAAAGCCTCGCTTTTGTAATCAATTCGAATTCCGCCACACGGGGCAAATGAATGCTATACCCATCACTGTCCGATCCTTCAATAATATTCCGTGCCTTAAGAGTTCGCCACATTGACTGCAGCAAAGAATTGATCTTATCCTCCTGTAATCGATCTGTCTGCTCACGATCATGCCAACCCAACCCCGCACATATAATTAGAGCAAGCCTTGGCGGCCATTTTGTACTTCTATTGAAAATGGGCCACTTTCTTCTTTTAGGCTCCCCAGGAAGTGTTTGCCTGTCATAATCAGATGGGTATATTTCACGAGATCCATATCTCTGTACAAGTGCTCTGACTGCCTCATCTATATGTACAAAGGCATTATCTCTAAGGAAAAAATCAATGGAAATTTTCAACAAATCTCGCCACTCCTCATTGGTGATACCAAGATTGCGAGCCGAATGCGGCGCTTCAACATTCAGAATACCCGGATACACAACGCGCGCAAGTCCCAAGGTTTCAGGAGAATTCTCACGACGCGGCCGACGAGCAAACTGGTCAAACAGCAGAGCACGGGCGTAATCGGCAGGTTTTGCCTCCATACCTTTTATCCCAAGCCGATTTGTAAGTGCGTTATTTAATTTCTCAATACCATTTTGTTGCAAGATCTCCTCCATCTCCCGCCATGAAACACGTGGAGAGGGGATGAGATGCGGTTCCTGGGCAGCGCGTGCCTTGTTTTCCAACCTGGTTATCTCATCCTTCATCAATTCGGGAGCTTGACGACAAAACTCTAATTTCTTTTTATCATCTTCTGTCAATCCTCCATTCTCAGCAAGTGCTGCCAAGCGCCTCCCCGACAAATCATGAAACACCCTTGTTCGTACCCATGATCTCTCGACCTCGGTGTTTGTAAGTGCTGCTGCGCGTGCGGTTCCCTGCCGGTTATCGGTAAACCCAAGTATCTTTCTCCCTTCCCAAATCATATCGTCCAACACCGGTTTTGCGGGCGGCGCTTCCTCCAAAAATGTAGGCATGAGAAGTCGTGAAAGAAAGGATGCGCTTGCACTAAGGTGACGAGGATGCTTGAGAAGCTCTCCACAGGCCGGACACCGTTGGTCATGAATGGTAACTTCCTCATAGGCCCCTTCGGTGACTTTTATTCCCTTTTTAGTTATGCCGCATGGAAAAGTGTTAGCTTTTCTTTTTGACGGCAAGTTTTTTTGGGAGAATAACCATATAGGGGTATAGTGCTTTTTGCTCAATCCTTCTTCTTCCTGGTCCTTTTGATCATCATCATCTATGACTGTCTCTTCCAGCTCAAAACTCTCCTCCCGTTCGCGGCCTGATATACGTACACGATCGTTTTCCTCACAGACCTCGCCCTCCAGAAGCCATGCCCCACAAGAGCGGCAATTTACTAATTCAAGCATCGGAAAACCACAATCGGGGCAAATTGTTGCCATTTTGGTTGTAAGAGAAGGCAGGGTTGTTCCAGCGCGGTGCTGCTTATGTCTGGAACAATCAGGATTTGTGCATCCATATATACCGCCAACCGCGCGAATGAAGTAGTGCATCCTTAAAGGGATGAGAGCTAATTTATCCCCTTCCGAAACGACATCCAGTAAACGCAACTTTTCCCGAACACTTCTACATCCGAAACGCTCCTGCAGCATATCCATATCCAGAACGGGCTTTGAGATAACATATCGCCGGAGCTGCTGCAATTCTTCACATTCGGCTCGCTGGTTAATAGAAAGTTTTTCCAGGTCTTTTAAGGACGATACGTTTCGGGTCGGAGATGGTAATATCGGAAGCACGCGTCGGCCACCAATAACCGTTATATCTTCCGTCTTTTTGCCGGATAATTCGGCAAGAAAACGTTGCAGCTGAGCTACTGAATCCTGCTCGGAGCCGCTGCTGCCGATAGTCGCGGAGGTGGCGGCGAAGCGTACGTCCTCAGGTCGCACTTCAAACGCATCCAGAACTCGCCGGATGAGAAGCGCGATTTCAGCGGCGGCTGATCCTGAATAAGTGTGTGCCTCATCGAGTACGATCCAACGCAGTTTTCCTTTCGATTTTTCGAGTATGGACTGATCCTTCTTACGCACGAGCATATATTCAAGCATCGTAGGGTTTGTAAAGAGTATGTGCGGGGGGCTTACACGAATCGCGTCACGATCACATACCTCGGGAAGGTTTTCTCTTCTTGTCTTTGCGTTGGCGGTTTCCATTGTTTTGCCGTTATACAATGCAAAGCGAACTTTTTCTCCCAATTCCGAGGTCCATGCTCGCACCCGATTCTTTTGGCTTCCCATTAATGCATTTAGTGGATAGAGAAACAGTGCACCGACTCCTTCCTGTACCCCTGCCTCCGCTTGCAAATAGAGGTCGGACAGAATCGGTATCATGAAACATTCCGTTTTACCCGAGCCGGTTCCGCTGGTAACTATAATAGATTTCTTCCGCTTCATCAGTTCCTGCCAGCTGGTCAATTGATGAGCATATGGTTTCCTATCAGCGGGAAAGCGAAAATCACCCTTAGCACGATCTAGTGCGTCAATCAGAGCTGCCGGAAACAGATCCGTGAGTTCACGCATGGCTTTGTCGCAGTTTTCCCATTCGAAGGTCGCCTGAAACACCGGATCTGTAAGAAGGCGTTCTTCCTCAACGAGCAGGTATCTCAAATAGTCCAACAATGCAACATCACCGCTTTTCCACAAAGCAAGTAACGCATCGGTCGTTCTTCTTTCAATTTTTCCATATAGAGATTCAAACTGCATTTTTACTCCTTATCGGGCGAGGATTCGCTTAAGTAAGTGTGTCATTGCCCGCACATACCAGTCCTGTGCGATACCTCGATACCACTGCATTTTTTTCTTCTGTATCCCATCTAACCTGTCAGGTGTTTTACCCGCTATCGTGAGCGCGGCATGAAAGGGAGCAAGTAGTACCGCCCATTGATATTTTTCATACTTTCCTTTAACCGGAAACAATTCACGCCATTCTTCCGGTATACCGGGATACCACTCCTTAGGCCAATTTGACTTTTCCTTCATCCGTATCCGCAACTCGTGAATGTATTCGGGTGGCATCGTCCCTGGGTCCTTAACGTTATAAGCGGGGTTATATATAAGTCCCGTGACAAGCTTGCTCCATTCTTTTCCGGCATCATTTGTAAATTGTTCTTCCAAAAAAGCACACAATCTTTCGAGCATTTTGTTGAAGATTATATCCGGCAATTGTCTTAATTCATTCAGGCCGTTATGCCACTGTTGCGCGGCGATCATATGCCATGCAAAAGGCAAGGATTCCTCCATGCGCATCAGTGAACTATACGTGGTGGATGCATCAGCCGTATTGAGCTGAATGGCAAAGAACAACTTTACCGCCAACGGCGGGCTATCTGCGATTACTTTGAAGTAATCCAGCACATTTGCCGGCAGAAAATGCTTATGAATATACCGATGGTATGAGACGACTTCCCGCCATATGGATGAATCAAACGGCTCATTCATTAACAACTGCTCGACTGCTTCACGACGTTCATTTGAATCGGGTATCGTATTACATTTCGCGAGCGGACCTTCGAAGTGTTGGGGATTTACCTTGCCATTTATTTTTAGTGTTGGACGGAGATTATATGCATGCCCGTCTTCGCAATAGAGAATCCAAGGTCCTTCCGCACACACGGGTGGAAAAGTAAATGAACCATTTTCATAAGCCGGCATTGTCTCTTGTATATAATCGCCCATATCGCCAAGATAAAAGGCTTTCGGATACACCGTATCGTGTAGTGAATTGCTATTCTGATCATGTATTTCAAACGGTACGCCGTCAGTAGTAAAACAGTTGTATTTCCCCAATTGTAACCCAGCAGCGATGCCGCCTCCCTCGTCCAATACATCCAAACGTATGACGTTTTCTGAATCAATAGGATTTACATACATCCCAAAAAGATTGCAAATCTCTTCCTCATATTTAAACAGTGGAAAGGATCCACTCCCGATCTCGGTCACCTTTGACAACTCTCTATTGCTGCCGGATGCGGAGATAAGCAGCTTGTATACTTCACCAACACATACTAGTCTGTAACCCGCCAATGCATGGACACATATCCTGCTGTGTGATCTGAGTATCTTTCCCTCGGCATCCGCAAAGTACGCCCCTCTAAACGGTGGAGTGATCTCGACGTCTACTGCTCTGCGTGAATTGGCAGTCTCGAAGCGCAGCTTCATTTTGCCGGGCGGAGAATATCCCTGCTTAACTCCTATGTCGAAAACGGTAAGGTCGGATGTCTTACTAATATCATACATTAATTTGTCATCAAGAGACTCATCCAGGCGCACAAGGCCCGCATATCCTCTTATCAGTATTCGGCCTTTCCGCGCTCCGTAAGCCAGACATTCGACCTCCGTATTTCCGATACAAAAAAACTGTGAAAAGTGGGTTGCCTGTCCCTGTCGGATCTTAAATTCCACTCTCCCAATATCAGGTGTTGCCGAAGCAAGAGAACACCATGGAGCACTTCGTGCCATTCTCCAGAATATGTTACGGGGGTCTATCACTTTTGATGCCCCATTCTCTCCCAACAGGCGAAACGCTATTTCTCCGACCAACATCGGCTTACTGGAGTCCAATACCCAAGCAGGGCAATTAGTCGCCGGCAAGACATGTTCCTCTTCATCGATTACCGATGTGAAAAAAGACATTTCTTCATTATCGCACACACACCTAACTTTTCCTTCAAAAGCTGTAATTGTGTATAAACGGCCGCAAAGAGTAATATCCATAGATTTTTGGGCTGCGCCGTCTTCACCGGCATCGATACGCCACCCAGTGGGTAGCAGCAAAGCAGCGGATGAGTGACCGGTTGTGTTTCTCAACGCAAAGGAAAAGCTGCTATCACTTGTGTAGTTCAAAAGCTGCGGCTTGAATGTCTCTGGCCCATCCTGCCCTGGCGTATGCAGTTGAACCATGTGGCCCGCGTTGCTTGCATAACAGTCAACCGATACTGTTTGTCCCCTTTTTTTCCGTTTGATATTTGTCGAGTAGATAACCAGTTCGCCGGCTGAGTTTTTACGGTAGCGTGCCACCTGTTCACTGTTTGCAAAGAATCTCAAATCAGTGGCCTCTGCAGGTATTTTATTCCTAAACAGAAAAGATCCGGTGAGTATCCGGTCGGCAACCGGCCGGTAAAAGATATACCCTTCCTCGCCCTCAATATCAAGTTCCCACTGTATTTTCAGGCCGATTCCCCCGGTATCACGCTTTCTGTTTTTTGCCTCCTTCAGGTTTTTCACAAGCCTGCCGATTTCTACATTTGCGGCATGATCGAAAGGCAATTTATCGCCGGACAGAATGGCACTGATAGTCTTTATAGCTAGCGTATATATCACATCATTGCGAAAGGTTCGCGGAAGATAATTGACTATATGTGAAGACTTTAGCCAATCAAGAGTCACCTGATCTTCTCCATACTGTTGCATCTTTTCAAGCAGGCAGGTGAAAAAGGAGGCAAAATTACCATAGTTTAAGCACACACGCTTGAGGGGAAAACCGCCTTCGACAAACAGGGTACGCAGGTATTGTATGTTGGAAAGAGTGATCCAGTTTAGTCGCAACGCATTACCACCATGTTTACAGGCATTCTCCAATGGTTTTCTAAAATGGATCGGATCGCGGCCGAGGGCTCGAGCCAGCTCATCCCAGGAAGGCGTTCCGCCGGCATATTCGGTACGCCACCATTCAGATACAAATAGTGCCGCATCAGGCCCTACATATCTAAGTTTACCTTCCGCTAGATAATTACCGACGGTTTCTTTAAGAGCATGGTATTCTTCGGGTGTGCAACGATACTCCCAGAGTGACCGCCCATCATGTTTTTTAAGACCGTGCCGTGCAAGGATAGAGGAGAAAACAATCATTAAGAGCGCTCCTTTTCTTCAGATCCCCCCGGTGTAAGCTTCATTTCATGCAATAGGGGAATGTATAAAGTGAATTTTGACGCTTAAATTTTTGCACGCATATTCGTATTATGATACTATCTATCTGGGTATAAGTACAGGAAAAACGGTCCGGGCGATACTCGGTCAAGGGGATGCCGTTTTCCTTTGCGTAGCGAGCGGCGAGCGAATCGGCGCCCCGGGCGCCGCCGGAGATGATCCCGGTGGGGGAAAAGCGGGAGAGAGTCTGCCGCAGGAGATCGTAGTCGTGGAAGGTTCTTTCGGCTATGACTGCAAGTTGCATGGGAATTAACCAAAAAATCCATGAAGTTCGTAAACCAGAATTGAAACGCCCGGAGCAGATATTTCAAGAAATGATCGCATTTTCTTCACATGTTCTTTGTCATATAGTTTTTCTACCTGAGGAATACACCTTATGAGGCACCTAAAAATAAGATTGCCGAAATTATGCGCGCTGCTATCTTCCAGGAAAAATGCAAGTACATTACTGAACACATTCTCATATTGTGGAAAACGGCTGATTTGAAAAAAGTTTGGTTTGTGCTCAGGAGCAGTTGTTATATGGTACTTTTCTACCAACTCCTTCATTGCAAGATGAACTGCCATCACTTACCTTTGTTAGAATGCTTATTCAAATACACCGGTGTGTTTCTTCCATCGCTTCCCACGTATAGTTTCACTCTTTTTCTCACAAACCTCCCCCCATCCCCTCCAA
>CAZPHU010000125.1:0-3373 GCA_964586285.1 uncultured Fibrobacterota bacterium
TGACCACGCTTCTGACGCTTATTGTCATCCCGGTGGTGTACATTCTTTTCGAGGAGTGGGGCGGGAAGCTCAAGAGGCTGGTTGTGCGCGACTAGTTTGCTGCCGATAAAGGCATCTGTTATTGGGTAACTGAGGGGAGGCGAATTTAAATTTCGTCTCCCCTTTTTACATGATGCTCCATGTAAGAGAAATCAAGAAACTCGCAGGCGTGATGTCACGCATGTAAACAGATATTTGCCCTTCTTTTCTTTGCACCACTTCTCCTCAGACATTACTTTTATCCCCGAAATTTTTCTTTTCCTTCATCGGGCGAAATGAATCTCATGATCTGTTGTTGTGGGCGAGATTGTGTCTAGGAGCCGACCGTATAAAGCCTTCTCGCTCAACAACCTCTATTTCGACCAACTATTTGCCTTTATCCACAGCCATGATGTATTAATAAGTGTAACTATAGCAGTTCCCTGCAAACACAATCATAAACCACCTGCCGAAAGGAATCGCACATGAGAGCGCCATTCATTCATCTGTTTCTAATGTTTCTTACCCTAACAGCTTTCTCCGATGAGCCCATATCAATCCGAGGAAGAGTGCTTGGAGGCGGCGGCGACCCGATATCCGGAGTAATCGCCCGTCTTTGCGAAGCCGGACTGGCGGACACAACCGGCATTGACGGTGTTTATTTGTTAACCAACGGGTCTTCGGCGGCGGGCTCGGTCCCGAGAGTCAAGGCGGCTACTCCCGCAACGGCCGGGGGGCGCCTGTCCTTTGGAATCCATGACCCCGCGGATGTAGAAGTTTCCATATACAATCTGAAAGGGCGTCGAATCAGTACTATCACCTACAGCAGTGTTGCACGGGGTAACTATCACCTTTTCCCACTCGCTTCAAAGCCTGGTGCAGGTTTGGGTAGCGGAGTCTATATCGTGCGTCTTCAAATCGCCGAGCGCATTTCAACATTCAAGATGCAAGGACTGCCGGCAAAAACAGCTTTTACACCCGCTGGACCAATCAGGTTCGGTGAACTTCAATCCCCGCAGGAAGGTTTATCCAAAGCTGCTCAAACAATTCTTGATACTTTAATCATCGAAAAAGACGGGCAAAGGATACTCACATCCAAGCTTTATTCCTTAGTTGATACGCTCCCCGATTTTTCTATTATTCAGCGGGACGTTCACGGCAGCCTGTATGCTCGAAGTGGGATCAGTATTGGACGTATCCAGGCGGTGACAAGCGATTTGGACGAAGAAGATTTTCGAGCCGTTGACTTGTGGTATAATGAAGCAAGCAGCAGCTTCAGCGGTTTTGTTTACTTCGCAAACACTCCCGAAATCGAATCACATTCAGTTTTTATTCGTGTGTATGACAGTGAAGATAATTTCATCGGTCGAAGTGCCACGGTCGATTTCCCTTCCACGGCGGGAAATATCCGAATACCTGATTTCTCACCTTACAGGCCTCCGATTCTGGTCGCTGAAAAAGATACCAGTGTAAACCTGAATCAAACGGATTCGGTTGTTGTCGACGTGATTGCACAAGCTGCGGATGAGCGGTGTTTTATCGAAAAGTATTTCTGGAGTATAGACGGCGAGGGTTGGGATGACAGTACAAATACGCCTTCGTATACGATTCGTGCGACAGAAAGCGTAACACACATGATATCATGGGCGGCACGCGATAATGACGGCCTCATGAGTAAGGTTGACACATTCACAATATTCTTCGACAGCTCACCTGTATCACAGTTTCCCGATACACTTTGGATGCAGGTGACATTTTATGATTTTCGCTCTGATGGAAGTAATCCCGAATTCGAGCAGCCTCACGAGGGGGAACTCAGAAAAAACATGGTTGCCGATACACTGGATGCGCAAGGTAAACCGGTACCGGGCCCGGTTCCGTATATGAATCATTATATCAAATACTGGTTCCGTGCCTGGGAGGATTCGGCAAAAGGAGATTCGATTATTCCTGTTTATGATGTTAAGGAGGGATCATCTCCTCTAAATTCAACTGTCGAATATGCCGGCGACAGCATTGCCGATCATGATACGGCTTTTAAGAACATAGTTATAGTGGATTCGCTTCCCTTTGTTCATGGAGGCAGCGGAATGTATGAGTTTAGTAGCGATGCATTTTTTATGTTGGATGAACGTGGGTTCGGTCGGGAAGGACGGATGCATAATTTTTCTTTTACCATGGAGATGGGCTGGCGATTCACGAAAAAACAGGATATGACGTTCTCCTTTTCCGGAGATGATGATGTCTGGGGCTTTGTGGACGGTGAATTGGAAATGGATATTGGCGGCATTCACCAGGCTTATACGGACAGTTTAGACCTCGATGAGATCGAGAGATTGGAGAACGGCCGGGAGTATGATTTCAAACTCTTCTATTGTGAACGTCACAGTTATAATTCAACCATAAGGATTCGTTCCAACATTTTACCTGCTGAATTGATGAACGAAGTCACTACAAAAGATGAACAATAGGATTAGATTGAATCCGATCCGGAAAGCTAATCGAGCTGATTAGCCTCCTCGCTTATAACGACAAAGGGTCTGCTCTGTTCTAATCAGTGCAGACCCAATTAAGTACGCAAGGTTCATTTCACGAAGTTATCAGGATACGGCTACTCCGGAGTATAGTCGATTCGCTCAAACAGGTAGTAGGAACCATCCGGATAGTTTACTCTCATAAGTTCATCATCCCGCAGCTCTACTACAAGCGATACTCCCTCGGTTTGGATTTCGGAAGTAACTTCATCAAAGACATAAGGCCAACTTTCCTCGCCACATACAATATCAGGATCTGAACAGAAAACATCGCCCTCACCATTGTCATTACACACAGTTGCGGTTTGTGAACAGTTTTGTATCTGGGTTTGTTGAATTACCCACATGCCGAAACCGCCTTCACTATCCGATCCCCCAACCATTTCCCAGGTTCCGATTATTGTTCATGTGCAACTGTGGCTTGGGGTACGGCCGGAACAACGGGGTTTTGGTTTGAGTTTTCGCTGCAATTTTGTGAGGGCCAGCCGCTTGGTGGGAAGTTATTGCCGAATGGAACCAGGTGAAAGATTTCACGAGGTCCGTTCTCGTGTCCTTCAGGCACATCATTGGTGATATCGACCACCAGTTTTTCTCCTTCGAAGTAAACTACCGTTACTCTCGGATAAGCCGGATCACTATCGATCCACTCCCACTCTTCTCCCTTAAGCGTATCGCCTGAAAGAGAATAGTCGTAAGTGCGTCTGTTGTAGCATCCTTCATCCGGATAAGCGTACGTTATGGAATTGTCGTCCGCGAAAAACCACAACTGCTCATCCGAATCATACCACGTGCCTTGAATCCGCGAGGCTAAGTCAGTGTTG
>CAZPHU010000125.1:3473-10028 GCA_964586285.1 uncultured Fibrobacterota bacterium
GTTTTGTGAAGGCTTAGTGCCTGCGAATCGATTCTTTCCGCAAGGCTGTGGGTTAGATGCCTGGAGGAGTATACATCGGCGATATGTATAAGTGAGATTATTTCCCGATGACGCATTTTTTCGCTGATAGGTCCATGGTGATAAAGACAGGAATCCACGATATCGCTGGGTAAGTTCCACCAGTCAAGCAGATAACCGCCCAGCTGAGTGTGTGCTGCACCAATAATTTGACGTTCCAAATCAGCCGTCTGGTGTCTCTTCTCATCCTTACAGTAGGTATGGACGGCCGAAAATTGCTTGGGGAAATACTTCAGCACAATCAAGTGTCCGATATCATGCAGAAGCCCGGCGGCAGCAAACTGTTCGGGTATTTTCTTCTTGTAAATGGCCTGGTGCAGACCGTGAAGAAGTCTGTTGCAAAGGCTTGAATGCTGCCAGAGCTGTTCGACTTCATCTTTTTTTACCGAGCCTTCACTCAAAATCGCAAAAGCCTCCGAGCTTAAAACTATATTTTTCACAGTGTTAAGGCCAAGGTAAATGATAGCTTTCTTCACCGAACCGGTTCGAATGCCGTAAAAAGCGGAGTTTACCGTACGAAGAACATTGGCCGCGTACTCAGGCTCACTTTCGATGAATTGAGCGATTTCATTCATCGAGGCATCTTTTTCAATCAGAGAAATGATATTTCGATAGGCAGCCGGAAGGACGGGAAGCCGGTCGATTGAGTTGATGAGTTTTATAACACCATTCTCGCGCGTCTTTTCGTAGGATGTAAGAATGGATGCGATCTCCTGTTTAAGTTTCTCATTATCCCACGGCTTGGTCATATACGCCTTCGCGGTACCATCCATCACCGCCTTCACAAGAGACTCTTTTTCGGCATATCCGCTCAATATGATACGAATGATTTCAGGGTTTTTATCACGAACAAAGCGCAGGAGTTCATACCCGCTCATACCCGGCATGCGCATGTCGGATACGATCATGTCAATTGCATCTTGCGCGATAAAGCTTAGAGCCTCCGCACCGCTTCCCGCATAAAATATGTCATATTCGCTTTTTCGAAATGTTCTGTTCAAAG
This sequence comes from uncultured Fibrobacterota bacterium, assembly GCA_964586285.1. Lineage (GTDB taxonomy): Bacteria > Fibrobacterota > Chitinivibrionia > Chitinivibrionales > CAYFVL01 > CAZPHU01. Next base: position 4,555 of record CAZPHU010000125.1, read on the forward strand.
ACTTGAGGACATTTCTGTCATCATCGACAAACAATAATTTTTTATTCATACGAATCTTTTGTTCTTATCGGAAGTGATATGCGAAAAAGTGCTCCCCCCATTTCACTGGTGTCAACAGAGATGCTCCCGCCGTGCTTATTAACTATGATATCATAAGAAATACTTAAACCCAGTCCGGTTCCTTTCCCTACTTCTTTCGTAGTGAAAAATGGATCGAAGATTTTGCCCCGCATCGATTCGGATATACCCGGCCCGTCGTCACCGATCTCGCAAACTATCAGCTCCTCTTCCCTATAGGTCTTTATTGTTATGACCCCTTTTGAAGGTCTTTGCTGCTCCTGAATGGCTTGAGCCGCGTTTACAAAAATGTTTAAAAACACCTGATTCAACGCACCGGCATCACATAAAATAAGCGGCACATCGCCAAACTCAGTTTTTACATCAGCGAAATATTTGATCTCATTTCCGGCCAACAACAGCGCACTTTTAAGCCCTTCATGTATATTGGCCTGGACAAAGGTTTCTTTGTCATCAATTCTCGAAAACTCCCGAAGGTTTTTCACAATTTCGGCGATACGATGAAGCCCTTCTAAATTATCCTCGATGATTACATCGAAATCCTCAAGCACAAACTCCAAATCCTCTTTTTCTTCTTCCCGTCGGATCTTTTCAACATCTTCCCGCTTCCTGTAAAGCTCCAGAATGTTTTTTAAAGAGTCGTAGTATGATTTTAGTGTATCCGTGTTGCTTATCACAAACCCCACCGGATTATTGATCTCATGAGCAACCCCGGCAGCAAGCTGCCCGATTCCGGCAAGCTTTTCCGAATTTATGAGCTGTATTTGGGTCCTCTTCAGATTATCATATGCCTTCTCAAGCTCCTCTTTCTGTGCAAGAATCTGGTTTTCAGATTCATGCTTTCTTACCGCCATTCCAATCATATCCGCCGCGACTCTCAAGTATTCCTTTGTCTGACCGTCCCAGAATCTTGAACTCTCGACATTATCAAGCCCGACAAATCCTATGAGGCTCCCGTCGATTTCCACGGGAAGAACCAATACCGATTTGATGCCCTGCTGCTGAAGTATCTCTCTTTCCGCACGCCCCTGCTCTCCGATCGAATCTACATCTTCCACGTCGATTATCTCGCCCTTTGAGAGTTTACTCATCCACCAGGGAAATATGTTGAGCGGAAGGCCCTGAAGGTTTTCGATCTCCGGGATCACCCCCTCTCGGCACCATTCGTGAGAGTTATTCATGATTTGCTCTTCTCGATCGAAAAGAAAAAGATAGGCTCGTGCCGCACTTGCAGCTTCTCCCAAATTTTTAAGTGCCCTTTCTATCACAGTCCTGTAACAGTCAAGACTCACAAATGATTTTGCTATCCTGAATACGCTCTGAGATACTCTCAGATGTTGTTGTAGGGTTTTGTAGTCGTTATTCTCTGAAGTCATCATCATTCCTTTTCACGCGCCCAGAAGTTTATCTATTTTCTCAAGCAGCACCGAGTTAAGGTAGGGTTTCTCCAGCACATCATCTGCACCGGCTTTCTTTGCATCCTCAAGCTCTCCTATCAGGCGCGCGGAAATGAGCAATATTTTGATATGCCTGAACCGAGGACTTTCTCGGATTAACCGAATTACCTCTATTCCTCCCATCCCCGGCAGTGCCAGATCCAACGTCACGACTGAGGGGCGCAACCGTTCTAACGCTGTAGAGGCGCTGAAACCGTCAAAAGCGATTTCCGTCTTAAATCCATTTTTCTCCAGGGTGCGTTGTATGGATCTGGCCATCCGAGCATCATCATCAATAATCAGAACAGTTTTCTTGTTATCTATCACACCTTTTGAATTATCACCAATGGTCCCCAACGTTCATACCCTCTTTGCTCAAACGTGATTTAACGCACTTACCGATGCTGCTTCGCATCCATATTCTTCCTGGTTAAGTAACCGGATGTACTCATTATCATTCTATACTTCTTGCCTTCAGCTGTCATCTCTTTCCTGGTAAATCCGAACTTCGCCCATAAAGAAAGCAATCATCCCAGAGACGGTGCATTGTTATGCCTTATGCGCCGGCCGTTTATTCATACAGCAGAATTTCGCCATGACACTTAAAAAAAGAAACTTTCAGGATTTTATCTTCAGAAAAAGTTTGATTGAATCCCGGCGTTTCGATCTGTATAATTTGAGAATGCCGTGTTCGGAATAATTTCGGGCATACGGCATGGTTATAAGGTGTTTTTGTCTGTTCAATTTCGAACCTTTTTCTGTTTCCTGACTCCTCAGACGCCCATCATTTTAAAATGATGACAATCATCCTTGCAGCGGAGTCTAAATATTTGGACAGCATATCATACAAAGGAATCGTATATGACTTTCCCCACCAGGGTTTTCTTTGACGGCATTGATGAACTTGTCATAATCCTGAATCGCCAAAGACAGATTATATACGGTAATAAAGCATCATCTAAAATGCTTCAGAGCCCCAATCAAACACTCCTGGGGCTCGATATCGAAACGTGCTACCCAGAAAAGTTTCGGAGTAAGGCTCGGCAGCTGTATTCGTCGGCAGGAGCTGAGCCGAGGCTGTTTCGCCTTCCCTTCAAAACAGCTGCCGAAAGGTTACTTTCTGTAGAAACAAGAGTCTGGCTGGACACCTGGGAAGAAAAGGAGTGCATCTTCAGCGTATCACGACTGCGACCTAATTATTCCATCCAATCTGGTGAAGGAGCTGATAAGGAGTTGAAAAGACACTCTCTATTCGAAGAATTAATCTGCGACATTTCCTCTTCCTTTTTCAGCAAACCATTATATCAGCTTGATGAGGCAATTCATACAATTTTGGCTCGAATAGGCAGCTATTGTGAGGTGGATCGTGCCTACCTTTGCTTGTTCAGAGACGGCGGAGAATACCTGCACAGAACACATCAATGGTTCTCACCGGAAACGGCGACGAACATAAACAGCCACACTGAAATTGCATTGCGTCAAAAGCTTCCATGGCTGGCACTACGTCTGCAAATGAGAAGCAGCTTGTGCCTCCACGACATAGCACAGCTTCCCGAAGAAGCATGCCTCGAAAAACAATTTTTTAACAGGCTGGGGATCAGGTCCCATATAATGGTACAGGTAATCTCCGGAAACCGCACGTTTGGGTTACTCTGCTTTGATTCTGTCAGGCAAAAAAGGAACTGGGGCAAGAAGGAGGGTTTTTTACTTCAACTAACTGCTGATTTCATAGCAAACAGACTTGAACAGAGATGTGCGGATGAAGCTCTGTCGCGCATTAAAGAACGCTTTGAATTGGCAATGGATGCGGGGGAGCATGGCTTTTGGGACTGGGATCTTGAAACTAATGATATCTATTTCAGCCCACGATTCTACACCATGCTGGGATATAAACCCGGCGAACTGCCCATGAAGCTTCAAACTCTTGTCTCACTGCTTCATCCAAAAGATCACCATCCGGTCACAGAGCAAGTAATAAAGGAGGCTCGTAAGGGGAATCAATTTGAGATTGAATTCAGGCTAAAATGCAAAGACGGCAATTGGAAGTGGGTTGCAGGACTTGGAAAAAGTTTTGATATCAAAAAAGGACGCCCCAATCGAGTGGTGGGTATACATGTTGATATAGATGAGCGCAGACGCGCAGCGGATGCGTTGATTAAGACAAATATCCTTCTGGAAGAGCAGACTGCCAGAGCAAACGCAATGGCTGCTCAGGCTGAAATGGCAAGCGCGGCGAAGAGCCAGTTTCTGGCAAACATGAGCCATGAGATTAGAACTCCGATGAATGGGGTAATCGGTATGACGGGGCTTCTTCTGGACACTTCCCTGGACGAAGAGCAGCGCGGTTATGCGGAAACGATCCGTTCGAGCAGTCAATCGCTTCTGGCCATCATCAACGACATTTTGGATTTTTCCAAGATTGAAGTGGGCAAACTGGAACTGGAGATAATCGACTTCGATCTCCGTGCTTTAATCGATGAAATTGTTGCCATAACGGCACTCGATGCTCATCGTAAGGGACTTTCTTTCAGTCACTTTGTCGATGAAAAAGTACCAGGCTCTCTTTCGGGTGACCCGATACGCCTGCAACAGGTTTTGATAAATCTAATCAGTAATGCCATAAAGTTCACCCACGAAGGTGGAGTGAGTATACGGGTAAGCCTCGAATCCCAAACTTTAAATGATGCCGAGATAAGATTTTCTATTCAGGATAGCGGTATCGGGATACCCCATGACAAGCAGGATATACTGTTTAATCTATTTACTCAGATCGATGCATCAACAACTCGAAGATACGGCGGAACCGGACTTGGACTTGCCATCTCCAGGCAACTGGTTCAAATGATGGGCGGCTCTATTGATGTAATTTCTAAAGAGAATAAGGGTTCCACCTTCTGGTTTACGGCACATTTCCAAAAAAATCTCAACTCCTGCACAGACAAAAAACAATATTCCTATTCAGCGCCCGATCATTACACCGCCACTGCAAATCATCGCAATAGGCCCGCCAATCTGTGCGCTCTTCTGGTGGAAGATAATGTGACCAATCAACGGGTCGCTCTTGCGATGTTCCAAAAAATTGGTTTGAAAGCGGATGTAGCCTCGGACGGCGACGAAGCAATCAAGGCAATCAAGAGCAACCGGTATGATCTGATATTTATGGACGTACAAATTCCTAAAATGGACGGTTATGAAGTTACGGCGGCGATTCGCGAATCGCAAACACCCAACCACGATGTTCCGATAATAGCAATGACCGCACACGCCTTGAAAGGAGACCGCGAAAAGTGTATAAAGGCTGGAATGAGTGACTATATAGCAAAGCCCATAGATTTTACCACACTCATTAGTTTGCTTGAGAAATGGGGGAGCAGGTCGGATTTCATCAATCAAGATAAGGATGACAAAGAAGCTTTCATCCATTCCCGAAAAAACGAGCTGTTGACCGCATCGACGGTATTTAACAGGCAGGCTCTTTTAGACAGGCTTATGGGGGATCGGGAAATGGTCACTCAAATAATCGATTCGTTTATTGATAGTACTTCGCAAATAATTAAAGATACGTCGTTGGCTGTTCAGACCGGTGATACTGAGCAGTGCAAGATGCTGGGGCATTCACTTAAGGGAGCTGCTGCCAATGTTGGTGCCGAGGCATTGAGTCAGATTGCCTATGCAATCGAGAAAGCGGGCAGAGAACATCACCTGGATGACGCCTCAGAGATGCTTTCAGATTTGAGCCGGGAATTTGAGCGGTTCAAAAAGATCTCTAAAGAATAATTGACGAGCCGGCCCGCAACACACTATTTTATGAGACTTTTGGTTCCCACTGGTTTTCTAATCGTAGTGAACCATGTTCTTTGAGAATCGTAGATTGTTTCGAATATTACAAGGAGAGGTGCCTGAGCGGTTGAAAGGGGCGGTCTCGAAAACCGTTGTGGTCGTTAGGCCACCCAGGGTTCG
>CAZPHU010000126.1:0-9990 GCA_964586285.1 uncultured Fibrobacterota bacterium
TTTCATCGACATATCTAGATTCAGATTCAAAGCTGCGTCCCCTCCTCAAAAAGGTGAAAATAACTTAAACAGCCGAGACGGTTAATCATAATATAAAACAAGAAATTGGAAAAGCAAATACTGGGCCAAGCGCAAAAGTCATAATCAAAGCTAATCGAGTCGAAAATTCTGTCCCAAATATATTCGCCGTGCCTCGGGATTCTCAGCTAATTCTTTCGCCGTACCGGAGATGAGAATTTTCCCGGCATTCATTATGTAGGCACGGTCTGTTATGCGTAAGGTCTCACGCACATTATGGTCGGTTATAAGAACTCCGTAATTCTTTTCCTTCAGTTCGTGCACGATACTCTGAATATCCTCCACAGCTATCGGGTCGACTCCGGCAAACGGCTCGTCCAGAAGAATAAAGTCGGGTTCGTTTGCCAAACACCGGGCGATCTCCACCCGACGTCGCTCACCGCCGCTTAGTGCATATCCCGGACTCTTCTCCAGGTGCGATACATGAAGCTCCTCCAAAAGCTCATGCATCCTTATCTTACGCTGTTTGGCGCTCATGCGACGATTCTCAAGTACCGCCATGATATTATCTTTTACCGACAATGTTCGATAAATGGATGCTTCCTGGGGTAAATAACCGATTCCCATCTGAGCCCGCTTATACATCGGACGCCTGGAGATATTTTTACAGTCCAGAAATATCTTACCCCGATTAGCTTTTATAAGACCAACGATCATATAGAAGGTGGTTGTTTTTCCGGCCCCGTTAGGTCCCAATAAACCCACTATCTCGCCCTGATGGACCGATATTGACGTCTCGTTAACCACCCGGCGTTTGCTGTAAATCTTGACCAGATGCTCGGTGCGGATTTCACGGTTACCGTTCTTCTTTTTAACTTCTTTTGTAAGCATGGTCTTGTGTTTGTTTTCGGAGCCTGATGCCTGCTCACTGATATCTACAGCTTCTTTTGAAATTTCCATAAGCCTCTCGTTATTTCTTGTGAGCCAAATACTTTCCGCGCACATCACCGGTCATGGTCAAAAATACCGCCTTCCCGTCACGAAAGGTCACATCTATCTGTTGTCCGTCGGCTACATTTCGACCCCCGGCCTTGCCACCATCTTCTATATAATAGATGCTCTCGGCATTACCGTTAATATTGAGGTGACGGGCCTTGCCCTCCTCGGTAAAAGCAAGCACCATCATCTTGCCCCGGGCCTCGTTGGTTTTCTGTTTCTCGTCCACGCGGAAATACTTACTGACCGTATTGCGGTGTACCCAGGTCGTGTCGATTCGGCCCTCGTCACTTACAGCCATGTATAGGCTGTCTCCAACAATATCGGTAATAACGGTGTCCATTTGCAAATTCTTAGGCGGATCCCGATGAATCACGTGAGCATTTCCATCCACCGATACACCCTGAAGCCGCCGCTCATCAAAGAACAGATCGACGGAATCGCCGTCTATATGGTGAATGTCGTAGAAAATCTCGGGGTGCTCCCGAAGGCGGGCCAACTCAGTATCTGTATGATAATAGGCAACTTCGCTCAGCGCTCTTAATGGTCCGCGGGTGATAACCACCGATCCCTTGGCGGTAGCGATTCCGGTCGAGTCGTTATAGTGCATGGAGTTACTTACTATGCTAAGCGTATCGGTATCGGTAGTGTCAAACCGTATCAGCTTCGGATTGCGTACCAGTTCCAGAGATTCGGTGTCCAGATGGTAATTGGCTTGGGGGGCCAGTACCCTGGTGCTGTGTTCTTTGTCCAGGTAATCGACATTGCCCAATGCCGTAACCTGTTCCCTGTCGCGATAGAAATACATCCGATCGCAGGAGAGGGTCTGCTTAGGCATCTCTATGAGAACATCGTCTCTGAACTGAACAATCCCGTCACTTCTATACCACTTTGCATAGGATGAACGAATCTTTGTGTCGCCGTACTGAAAATCGACATTGCCCTCCAGAATGCTGACAAGCTTTCCGCTGCTCATCATATTCTGATTGAAGTCGGCATGACGCAAAATAAGGGGCGTCCTCTCCTGAGCCGTGGCGCTGAGAGCGGCAAAAGCCAGCAAAAATGCGATTAGCGGTAGAGAAGTGATATTACTCTTCTTGTTCTTCTTGTTCTTCATCTTCATCGAATCGTCTCTTGAAATCGGGGAATTCGCCGCTTGTTGATCGTAGAGACCATCGGCTGAATGTTTCGTTTGCATCCAGCCCCTTTCCGCGCAATACATCGCCCCCGGATGTAACAATCTCGACATGGTCCTCGGAGCCGATCTTGGCCGTTTGCTGATTCCACCACAAGGATTGACTGCGGATGATCATCCCGTCATCGGTTTTTACATACACATTCCCCCAAACCAGAAAGCTGTCCCGCTGCGCGGTGGTGTATCCCGAATCGGCAAGAATACGCGAACCTTCTTTGCCCGTGGTGTCATACAGGCTCAACTTCACCGGAACGACTAGAATCTTGGCCGTGTCGGTAAGGCCCTTTCGCATGTATTCTGCTTCAAGCTTTAGCTGCTTATGCGGCCCGTCATAGGAATAAAGGGTCGATAAGCCGAATTCCTGAAAGGGCTCCTCGATTGTCTGACTTTCCTTGGGTAACGGGTCACTTTTCTTGTTACAACCGATCGCAAAGAGAGAAATGAGTATGGCACAAAATACAATTATCAGACGCATAGTATCATTTTTCCGAATTTTATCTTCATCCTTCTCAAATACGAACGGACATATGCTTCATTGCCCATTGCTTATATAATCCTCAATTGACGCGACGTTCGCGTATTTGGGTTGATCGGGCTGATGCAGCCATCGACGATGCATCCACACCCACTGCTCCGGATGCCTTGCGACCGCATCTCCAATGATACTGTTAATACGCTCAGTCGTCAGCACAATATCGCGCGTTATATCACCCGACCTCTCCACTTCCAGAGGGCCGGTGATGTTCACGTGATGGGTATTGTCATTTTTCCTGTACGTGGTAACAACCACTATCGGTATATCGAATCGCAGTGCCATGCGAATCGGGGCCGAGGGGGTATAGGCGAGATGATCCATGAAGTGAGCAAACACGCCTTCAACCTTGGTATCCTGATCGACCAGCACACCGAATACCTTACCCTGTTTCAAAAGACGGATAACGTTGCGGCTGCTTCCCGTCCTGTGCATATAGGTGATGTTTTCACCGCTGCGAAGGTGGGCGACAAGAGTGTCGAGCCGCTTGTCATAAAGCTTAGATCCGATTGCAAACGAATTTAGACCCAGGTGCCCGAAAAGATGTAAAAGCATCTCAAAGCAGCCGATATGAGCAGTAATGGCAATCAGGCCCTTGCCCCGCTCGTATGCAGCCCTGGTTTCGGTGATATCATCGAAACTGACTCGCGAAAGCATTTGCTCTCTGTTGCAGCGCGAAAAAAACAGTGCGTCATAGAGATTTTTGCCCAGATTGACATATACCGCTTTGGCCGTTCGTTCTATTCGCTTTTCGGACCATTTGTCGCCGTATATGAAGCGAAGGTGGTCGAAAGTGCGGGTCCTGTCTTTTGACGGGACCAGAAAAACCACTTTTCCAAGCAACCCGAAAAATCTTAACCCCAGCGGATAAGGCAACAGCTTGGCAAACGAAACTACCAGAAGTACACCAAGGTAAATAGCGTCGTTTTTACGCCGTTGCATCCACTTTTTCCAGTTAAACGGAAGTTTCAGCACGTGCAACCGCTATCTGAGCAGAGTATCCGTTGATGTCGACCGTTTCCCCCTCGGGCATCGAATCTTTCCAATCAACCTTGACCGCAAGCGTCTCGGCGCCGATATATTCCTCAAACCGCCTGAGCGCATCTTTTAACTCCTCGTCTTGGCAAACACAGGTAATCACTATGCGATCGGTAACATTAAAATCATTGTTCTTTCGCATGTTCTGAACCCTGTTGACAAATTCGCGAGCGTGACACTCCATGAGAAGCTCATCGGTGATTTCGGTATTTAGCGCCACGGTAATGGCATCCTGTGTCTCCACCTCGATACCCTCGTGTTTGGTGCGCTGTATCACGATATCGTCAAAACCGATCTGCGTGCCCAGTACCTCCCGCTTCTCTCCATCCTCCAGCGCCCGGATATCTCCGTGACTGAAAGCCTCTATCTCCCCGGCAGCCTCTTTCATTTTCGGTCCGTAAACCTTGCCGAGATTGCGGTAGTTTGGTTTGGCGGAGATAGATACAAGAGAATCCTCATTGTCGCTGAAAGTAACTTCCTTGATATTTAGCTCCTCCTGCACAAGGGATGCCATCTGGGCGACAAGTTCGCGCTTGTGATCGTCCTTTACCACCACGGTCAGCTCCTGGAGCGGCTGGCGGTTTTTGATTGAGAATCGGCTGCGAAGCGCACGTCCCATTGTGACTACCTGACGGATGATGTGCATCTTGGACTCAAGATCCGGTTTGGATAAAGAATCGTCGGCGGTAGGATATTTGGTCAGGTGTATGCTGGATGGGGCATTCTTGTCGATACTGCCCACCAGATTACGATAGATCGCCTCGGTTAAAAACGGAAGAAACGGTGCCATTACCTTGGAAAACTCTATAAGCACGGTGTAAAGCGTCGCGTATGCGTTGTCTTTGTCCTGATCGTTTTCGCTTTTCCAGAAACGCCGCCGACTTCGTCTAATATACCAGTTAGTCAGGTTGTCTATAAAATCGACCAGAAGAGGCACTACCCTGTACAGGTTGTATTCTTGCATCTCCTTGTTGACCGAAGTGACCACATGGTTGAGCAAACTTATTATCCACTGGTCAAGCTCGTTGGTGCCCGGTTTCACATTCTCGGAGGGTTTCCACCCGTCGACGTTGGCATAGGTGACGAAAAATGCGTAGGCATTCCAGAACGGCAGAAGTATGGCTCTGCTCATCTCGGTAACACCCTTTTCGCTGAACCTGAGATCTTCGGCCTTTACAGCGGGAGAATTGATCAAAAACAGACGAAGCGCATCCGCCCCCAGTTTCTCAAGAATTTCTTCAGGCGGTGCGTAGTTTTTAAGACGCTTGGAGAGTTTCTTACCGTCCTCGGCCAAAATGATACCGTTAACTACCACATTCTTAAATGCCTGCTTCTGAAACAGCGCGGATGAAAGCACGGTCAGCGTATAAAACCATCCCCGTGTCTGATCCAATCCCTCCGCGATGAAATCTGCCGGAAAGTTACTGTCAAACTGCTCCTTCTCTTCAAACGGATAGTGGTTTTGAGCATAAGGCATCGATCCCGACTCAAACCAGCAGTCCAGAACCTCGATTGTACGCACCATCTCACGGCTACAGGATGGACAATGAATGGTAAGCTCATCGATGATGTGGCGGTGGATGTCTCGATCATCGATGTCGTTGTTCTGTATCTTCTCGGCCCAAGACTGGTCGATGCCGAATTGGGCCAGTCTCTTATCGGCTTCGCGTCTGACCCGATCCGCAACCGTACGGGCCGCCTTCTGGTGAAGCTTGCGTCCTTTCTCCACATCCCCTTGAGCGAGCAGGCCGTGAAGCTGTTCCAGACTTCCGACGCATTCCGTATTACCGCATTCGCACTCCCAAATGGGAAGCGGGGTTCCCCAGTAGCGATTACGTGATATGTTCCAGTCGGGGGCACTCTCGATACCCTTGCCGAAACGGCCGTTTTGAAGGTGGGAGGGAACCCAGTGGATATGCTGGTTGTTGTCGAGCATATTTTGCTTGAGCGGCTCGATTTTCATGAACCAGGTAGTTATGGCCTTGTAAATCAGTGCCGTATCGCATCGGTAACAAAATGGGTAGCGATGCTCTATTTTTCCGCGATGAACAAGACGGCCCTTCTTCTTGATCGCCAACGTAATATCATCATCCGCGGTATACACAAGCATGTCCTGCCAATCCGGCACCTCATCGGTAAACTTCCCCTCATCATCAACCGGGCAGACGATGGGAAGACCAAGCTTTTGTCCGACCTGAAAATCGTCCTCACCAAAGGCCGGTGCCATATGTACGATTCCGGTACCGTCTTCGGTTGAGACAAAATCGGCAGTTACAATCTGGAAGAAATCATCACTTCTATTGACAAAGTAGTCAAACATCGGAACGTAGCGCAATCCCTCAAGTTTTTTGCCCGATATCTCCTCCACAACGGAGTACTGAGATTCGTCCTTGTAATAAGCGCCAAGCCGGTCTTTGGCCAATATGTAGTACCTGTCGCCGTCCTTGATTTTCACATAGGTGATATCGGCGCCTGTTGCAAGAGCCACATTAGACGGCAACGTCCATGGAGTGGTTGTCCAGACCAGAATACTGGTGTTGGGATCATCTCTTAGCGGGAACATAACCGTGATTGACGGTCCCTTAACATCTTTATATCCTTCGTTTACCTCGAAATTGGACAACGGAGTGGCACATCTCGGGCAATAGGGTTGAACACGGAATCCTTTATAAATCAGATCCTTGTCCCATACCTGTTTGAATACCCACCAGATACTTTCCATGTACGGCGGATCCATGGTGCGGTATTGATCGACAAAATCGACCCACCTCCCCATGCGCAAAACGATCTTCTCCCACTGACTGGTGTAGCGTAAAACGATTGAACGACAAGCCTCGTTGAAAAGATAGATTCCAAGCTTTTCGATGTCGCGCTTACCCGATACGGCAAACTCTTTCTCCATCTCGTTTTCGACCGGCAGCCCGTGGCAGTCCCATCCGAACCGTCGCGACACGTAGTGGCCCCGCATCGTCCAGTACCGTGGAATAATATCCTTCAGGGTGCCGGCCAAAAGATGCCCGTAATGGGGCAGACCGGTAGCAAATGGAGGACCGTCGTAGAATACAAACGGCTTGTTTCCGGAGGTCTGCTCGAGGCTTTTATCGAAAATCCTGTTCTCATTCCAAAACGACAAGACCTCGTTTTCTACCGCTGGAAATCTGATCTGTGTATTTACCGGCTTAAACGGTGTCGAACTCATAGTGCTTTTAAGACCTTTTGAATTAGTGTAACCAGTTTGGGTTCAGCTTTGTTTGCAACCGCAATGATTTCTTTAATATCCGTGGGCTTGAGCGCATCGGGAAGACAGGAATCGGTGATTACCGAGAGGCCCAGTACACTGATACCCGCGTGCACCGCCGCGATAACCTCCGGCACAGTGCTCATCCCGATCGCATCGGCGCCAAGAGTCTTGAGCATCCTGTATTCGGCTTTGGTTTCCAGGCACGGACCGCTCATGGATGCATAAACCCCCTGCTCCAGAGGGATTTTGTTTTCGAGCGCGGTCTTGCGGGCCAGCTCCAGAAGCTCGCCGCTGTATGGCTCGGCCATGTCGGGGAAACGAATCCCGATGCGAGGGTCGTTTGGTCCGATCAGCGGATTGTCCCCCAGTAGGTTAATATGGTCGGTGATTGCCATGATCGTACCGGGAGGAAACAGCGGATTGATTCCGCCTGCGGCGTTGGATACGATCATCGTTTTTATATCCAGAAACTTCATCACTCTTACCGGAAACGCAATCCGGCTCATCGTGTAGCCTTCGTAGTAATGGAAGCGTCCCTGCATGGCCATGACCTTTTTGCCCGAAAGCGTGCCGAAAATAAGTTTTCCGGCATGAGATTCAACAGTCGATACCGGGAAATGAGGGATATCTTCATAGGATATTTCAACTTCCTTCTCGATCGCATCGGCAAGCCTTCCCAATCCTGTCCCAAGAATAATCCCGACATCTATACTGCCACTGTACTTTTGTCTGATGAAATCGACAGCTTCCTTGATCTGTTCAAACAGTTGTGCCATGTCACCGCATCCTTTCTATAAGCGTCCCGATACGCCGTTGAGTTTATCCAAGACTTCTTTTTCATCCATACCTTCTATTTCAACAACCTTTGTGCGGGCGGTTTGTCCGCGAACAATCCTACAGCTCGATTGCGAAACCCGAAGGCTTTTGGAGAGCAATTTGATTAGATGTGCATTGGCCTTACCCTCGACCGGACGGCTTGTTATCCATACCTGAATACTATCCGCCGATTCTGCTCTGATCGCGTTTTTCTTTGCACCCGGTTTGAGTAAAAAGGTCAGGTTTGCCATAACTTACCGATCGTTCTCATCCTCCAGATCGATAAGAGAAGAGAGATTTGGCTGTGGAGGAACCTCATCCATGGTATCGGTGTGCTGTTGGCGTCCGGTGCCTTTTGGCTGAGCCTTCTTTGCGCCGTGCGATTTCTGAACGCCCTCATCGGTACCAAGTGAATCACTTATCACCTCAAGAAGTGTAAGCTGATCCTTTAGCAGTGATCGGAATCTGGTTATGAAGCTCTCACGCTGCGCCTTTAGAGAAACAAGCTCCGATTGGAGATTGTTTACCCGCTGCCTGCTCTGATCCTCGTATCTGTCCGCCCGAATCTGGGCGTCTTTGAGGATCAGCTCCGCTTCCTTTTGCGCGTTTAAACGAGCCTCATCGGTGGCACGTTGGGCGGTAAGAAGCGTTTCGTTAAGAGTCTTTTCTATCCGCTCATAATGTTCCAGCTTCAAACGGTACTGATTGACCTGACCGGCCAGCTCATCGTGCATACGATTGAGTGACTCGAATTCATTTGCCACCATTTCCAGGAAACTGTTAACCTGATCGGGATCGAATCCCATCATTGTCTTTTTAAACGGTTGTTTTTTAATATCCAGAGGCGTAATGCGCATGCAATTGTTCTCCTTAATCAAATCCTCACCGCGATTTGCGGATGGTTAGAACACGCCGAAACTGCTTCCCACAATCAGTCGCTGCAATACTCTAATTAGAATAAAAACTATTATTGGTGAAAAATCAATCCCCATTCCCTGAATGGGTAGAATACGTCGAATCGGATCCAGTACAGGATCGGTAAGCCTGTAGATCCACTGTACAAAAGTATTGTATGGATTAGGCCGAATCCAGGACATAACGATTCGAATGATCAAAATTACTTCATATAACTGAAGCAGCATTAACAAGACACGTGTTACCGACATACTTTTATACCTTTATATATTAAGCTGAATTTGGAAAAAGCCGGGTATCTATCTTTGGCCTACAAGAGCCGAGCCGACCCGAATCATCGTAGCGCCTTCCTCGATTGCCCAGCCGAAATCACCGCTCATTCCCATGGAAAGCTCAAGCTTATCGGTGAGTCCGCTGCATTTTTCTCCCAAGCCCCGAAGCAGCCCGAAAGCTTCCCTCACATGTTTTTCATCCCCGCCAAGCGGCCCGATAGTCATCAGACCGCAAAATCGTACCCATTTGCATTGGGCCGTTTTCTCGCAAAGCTCGATGGTTTGGTTCGGATCGATTCCCGATTTGGTTTCTTCCCCGGTTGTATTGACCTGAACCAGAGCGCGTATCGGCTTTTCCAATCTTTGGCATGCGGCCTCTATCTTTTCAAGCAGCTTCTCGCTGTCTACTGATTGAATCCAATCGACCAGCGGCACTACCTTATTGACCTTGTTTTTCTGGAGATGGCCGATCAGATGCATCGAAAAGCGGCCGCTAAGGACAGGAACCTTCTGTTCGATCTCCTGAACACGGTTCTCTCCGATATCCACAACTCCGGCATCGATAACCTCTTGTACTACGGATGCCGGATGGGTCTTAGTGACCGCAATAATACGAACCGACTGCTGCGATCTTCCCGCCGCGGCGCAATGCTTTGCCACACTCTCCTTGATGTGCTGCAGACGCTTTTGAATAGAATCATCCATAAAACAGACAAAATCCTGGGTTTTATAAATCCTGGTAAACAATGAAATATAAAACATCGTCATGGGGTGAAGAGTTCACGGGGTTGATAGGCGTGAATGATAAGGATGTTTTCAATGAGAAGAAACCAAGATGCTTTTTTATGGGACGGAAGCACGCCTATTTGATATCTGTAGAAGTATTTTCCCCAAAATTTCTTGATCCTTTGATTCTCCGGCTTTCTCTGCTTGGTGTCGAGTAACCGAAATGAGTGCCTCAAATCGG
>CAZPHU010000127.1:0-9934 GCA_964586285.1 uncultured Fibrobacterota bacterium
CCCATACAAGGTTAAAGCAGTCCCCATACAAGGTTAAAGCAGTCCCCATACAAGGATGAAGCAGTCCCAAACAAGGTTGAAGCAGTCCCAAACAAGGTTAAAGCAGTCTCAAACAAGGTTAAAGCAGAACAGATACTGATTAGATTATAGCTTAACTCTCATATAACAAATTTGTATTCACGGTAATCTCCACCGTACAATTTTGAGTCGTTTTGAATTTTCCTCACCTTGAAGCACCTGATTACGACTAATACAAGACTCCTATTCCTTTCACCGAAATCCCCTTTTTTTGCATAATAAAGGCATTTTGGTTAGCCGCAGGAATGCCTCACGACGCAAAATGATGTTTGAAATAGGATTCCGCCTAAAGGGCACGGTAATTGTTTAATGCTACCGACAGTACCGATAAAGAATAAACCGAAACGGAGTGGAAGACTATGTCTACGTGGCAAAAGTGGCTTAGGGAAGGTGATCAGTACAGGAAGGCGGCGGGTAATGATTCAAACCGTAAACCAAAATTCGGTGTATCGATTCAATACAACATAGTTTCACTAGCCCTGGAAAGTTATGTGATGGCTATACTCGATTATTTCAATACCATGCCCGACAATCATACCTTTACCGATTTTGTTGAAGCATTGGAAAAAGTTATTCCCCTGGACCCGACACTTCGAGAGCGAATCCTGCGTCACGAGCAGATTCAGAAAATCTGCTCATTTACCGATTACGTCAGAGAGGAAGCGACATCCGAGCAGATTCGTGATTTCAAAGATGCCGTCGGTCAAATAGCCGCACTGGCTCATGATATTTGCGTTTGAATCGGACCTGGAATACTTTTTGTTCTTTTAAATATGGTAGTGATGATCCAGCACCTTTAGGCATATTGCAACCGGAAAATGTTGCTCCGTTTTTATTCCGAGCGCCCGGGGACAGGCTCCGTTCTGAATACATCGGAAACAAGCCGGAATAAAACCCCTTGCGATATGCATCACCTTCAGCGAACTTAACCTGCGCGTTGCGGGTGCGGTTTTTGTGGAGGGTTCATATGAAATCCACCCTTGCGGCTATTCTCTTCCTGAGCTTTTCGGTATCCGCCCGGTCTTTACCCGATAGTGTCGGCAGCACCGATACATCCGGGCGTACGGTCGCACGATCGCTTATCGGGGCGGGGCTTCTGTTGACCGAATTTGTTGTGTTACCCGCACTGGACGGCACAATCGGCTGGGAACAGCCGCTGCGGCTCCAAAATCCTTTCAGGCATATAAGGGAAACAGAGCCCTATATTCAGGATGAGCTGTGGCATTTCGTTGGAGCTTCGGCGTCCACAAATCTTAACTATCATATTTTGAGAACATTCTTCGACGCCCGCGATCCTGTTATCGCCGCCGGCGCCTTGAGTCTGCTCAACTGGACGATAATGGAGTGTCTGGACGGGATGGCCGGTTCGGGTTTTTCCATAACCGATCAGATCGGCAATACCCTTGGAGCAGCTTTCGGCATGTTGTCGTTGACCTATCCGCGGCTGCCGGTCAAAATGAGAGTGGGCGTAAGAAACTGGTCCGATTTGGTCGATGCGGTTTCGGACGGAGTATCAACGGGCAACTACTCGAGATCGTTTTCGGAAAGATACACCTTCATGAAAACCGAACTGATTTATATGCATCAAACCGGTCTTTACGGCGGATTGGCCGTATCTACACACAACAGAACAGAATACGACATGTACGGAGTAACCGCCGGTTTCGACATAATTAAATGGCTAAACGACCGCAAAGAGGGCTGGTGGAATGGTCCCGCTGAATTTACAAGCAGCCATTTCTCCGCAATAGTCAGCTTCACATGGTGGGCATTTTAAGCTTTACCTATGCCAACCAAGTCACCAAGTCACCAAGTCACCAAGTCACCAAGTCACCGATCCTATTTCCCCCCTCCACCATTCGGTCCATCACCCATGATGTTCTCGCTGCGCTTTGGCCGGTGCTGGGACAGGTCCCACGGCCAAGAAGCTCATTTACAACCGTCTGAATAAGCGGCTGCTGCACGTGTTCGGGGAGCGCCGGGGCAAACTCCCGCCGCCCCTCAGGGGTTGAGAGGACTACGGGGCTGTTGTCGAAACAGGAAAAAGTGATCGTTCCTTTACTTCCCACGATTTGAATAACGTCGGTACGCGAAACCTCAGCGACTGTAAAGCAGAAGCTTACGGTCCCAACTATACCACCGTCAAACCTCAACACCCCCGAGCAGATATCTTCGGGCGAATACCAGCCGGCCTGATTGGCACAAACGGCCTTTACTTGAGTAACCGGTCCGAATAAAAAATCCAGTATGTCCAGAACGTGCGATCCTACATCAAACAGGTAACCGCCGCCGCTGATCTCGGGCATCACATGCCAGTGGTGGTTGGACGCATCCCGGTCTCCCTCACGCGGAGCATGCCAAAGCCTGGCCTCGACCAGACGAACCTGCCCTATTTGCCCCGTATCAAGCAGCTGCTTTACTTTAACAAACACCGGCAGCATCCGGCGGTAATACGCGGTAAAAAGCTTTACACCATTTTGGGCGCATATGTCGATCATGTTCCGGCACTGCTCGAAGTTAAGTGCCATGGGCTTCTCCACATACACCGGCTTACCCGCCTGGGCGACTTTACTTGTGTAAAGAGCGTGAGTATTGGGTGGAGTAGCAATATAAACCGCATCAATCTCCCGATCGGCTATAAGCCTGTCGGCATCATCATACCAACGCTTTACCTCATGACGTCGCGCGAAATCCCGCGCTTTTTCCGAATCCCTGCGCATCACGGCGACAAGCTCCGAACCTCGCGCCTTCTGAAATGCCGGACCACTCTTTTTCTCACACACATCGCCGCAGCCGATTATGCCCCATCGAACTACACTCATCCCGCCGCCTTTCCAAACATCAAAAACTAAACTTCCTTGCCTCTTCGCTCCAAATCCCCCAACCGTGAAAAACCTTAAAGCCTCCCCTTGCCCGACCTTTCAGTACACGTCCGGCACAAAGGTCTGATCACTCATCGGCGGACGAACATATCCCTTCTCTTTCTGTCGGGGCGGAAGCTCAAGGGGCTGGGTGGTCAGATCCTTATAGGGTATGAGACTCAGAAGGTGGGCGATACAGTTTAGACGGGCGCGTTCCTTGTCATCCGCCTCAACGACGTACCAGGGAGCTTGTTTGATATCGGTGTAAGAGAACATCACATCCTTTGCCTTTGAATACTCCACCCATTTGGCACGTGACTCCAGATCCATGGGACTGAGTTTCCAGCGCTTGGTGGGATCGTTGAGACGAGCCTGGAAACGCCTCTCCTGCTCTTCATCACTGACCGAAAACCAGTACTTGACAAGAATGATTCCCGACCTTACCAGCATCCTCTCAAACTCAGGACATGATCGGAGAAACTCGTTATATTCACTTTCGGTACAAAACCCCATAACCCTCTCCACACCAGCGCGATTATACCAGCTTCTGTCAAACAGCACCATCTCTCCCGCAGCGGGCAGATGAGCCACGTATCGCTGGAAATACCATTGCGTCTTCTCCCGCTCGGTCGGGGTTCCTAAAGCCACCACCCGACAGATGCGCGGATTGAGCCGTTGGGTGATTCTCTTGATCACACCACCCTTTCCGGCCGCGTCCCGCCCCTCGAAAACCACCACCACCTTCAGTCCCTCCTGTTTTATCCACTCCTGAAGATTAACAAGCTCGATCTGGAGCCTTTTTAGTTCCTTGCGGTAGAATTTGCCCTTCAAAGGTGGTTTGGGAGACTGCGCTTCTTCGGTATTGTGGACCCGTTTTTCTCCAGAACTACTCTTGTTTTTTTCTCTCTGGTCATACTCATGACTCCCGGAGCTTAGCTGTTCGATATATTTTTAAACGATGGTTCAAGATTTAAAATATAAAAGATTCACAGATTCAACCGTAGTGTATGGGTTCGATCATTTTCAGCTTCCGTTCACCAAAACTCCCAAAACTGAATCCGGAGGACCACTATGAATGCACATAAGATAAGCGAAGGGATTTATGCGATTCACGCAAATATCACCACAGATGACCGTTTTGAGGGTATTTGGCCCATTCCCAATGGTGTTACACTAAATTCATACCTGGTTAAGGGTGAAAAAAGTGCACTGATCGATCTAATAAAAGAATGGGAAGGTTCAGTTGAGCAGTTCGAGAGTCAGCTTAGCAGTGTACAGAGCTCATTTGATTCGATAGACTACCTTATCCTCAACCATCTGGAGCCTGACCATACGGCTTTTATACTTGAAATTCGCAGAAGAAACCCCAAAGTTGAGATCATTTCGACTTCAAAGGGTATCGCGATGGTGAAAAAGTTTTTCAAAATCACTGAAAATCTCCGCGAGGTCAAAACAGGTGATACCCTGGATCTTGGAGGCGGCAAGATTCTGGAGTTTTATGAAACTCCAAACATCCACTGGCCCGAAACGATGATGTGTTATGAGCGTAATGATCGGGTGCTTTTCAGCTGTGATGCATTTGGTTCTTACGGAAAGCTTGGCGAGCGGATCTTTGATGATGAATTTAATGCTTCGGAACATGAGTTCTACGAAAAGGAATCACTAAGGTATTATTCCAATATTGTGGCAAGCTTCAGCACCTTTGTCAATAGAGCACTAAATAAACTGGGGGGGCTGGATGTAAAAGTAATCGCACCGAGCCACGGTATAGTGTGGCGCAAAAACCCCACTGAGATTGTTAAACGCTATGCGCGCTATGCCGGATACAACACCGGTAGTGCATGTGAAAAGGAGATATGCATCATATGGGGCTCGATGTACGGCTATACAAAAGCTGGTCTGGATGCTGTGATCAGTGGAATCGAAGAGGCCAATATCCCTTATACTATTCATCGGGTTCCTAACACCGATCCATCCTTTGTGCTTACGGATGCATACAAGGCCTCTGGGCTCGTGCTTGCAATGCCCACCTATGAATATAAAATGTTCCCACCGATGGCTCATATTCTCGATCTGTTTGAAAGAAAGCATTTTATCGGTAAGAAAGTCCTTCGCATCGGAAGCTGGGGCTGGGTTGGTGGAGCCAAAAAGGAGTATGACCAGCGAATCGCTTCTATGAAATGGACAAGCGTTGAATCTTTAGAATGGCAGGGTGTTCCTTCAGAAGAGGATTTGGCAACTTTGAAAGAGCGTGGAACCGAGCTTGCAAAATTAGTGATAGAATCCAGTTGTCAGGTGAATAAAGTTTCCTGATGATCATTTGCTTTTTTGGGGGAGTGAAGAGAGCGTCACTCCTCAACTCGCCTCACATGTCAGAGCAGTATCACTTCTCCCCTCCTTTGCCCTGTTGCATCGTTTCAACTGATCTGTATTCATAAAAAACCCTCCAGTATACCACCACCCCCCATTCATTGTAGTATTATTAACCCACAACTACAGCATTATATCCTTTCAGGAACTAAGGAGGAGATTAATATGAATGGAGCAATACTTGAAGTTGCGGGAATTTCCAAACGATATAAGGGCGGATCTGAAGCGGTAAAAAATGTAACCTTTAATGTAAATAAGGGTGAATTTTTTGCATTTCTTGGACCCAACGGGGCAGGTAAATCAACTACTATTAAAATGCTTACAACTCTTATGAGACCAAGCTCGGGAGAGATCAGAGTTTGTGGTTTTGATACTGCTAAGAAAAAAACTGAGATCAGAAAAAAAATAGGCGTTGCGCTTCAAACAAATGCGATAGACCCTATGCTTTCTGGCCGGGAGCTTACAATGCTTCAATGCCGGTTATTCGGGATGTCACATTCACAGTCTCATAAACGGGCAACTGAGATTCTTGAAACTGTTGACCTGATAAATGATGCTGATATTGCATGTGGCAAATATTCCGGTGGATGCAAAGGAGGCTTGACCTTGCTCTCGCTATGGTGCATCGGCCGGAGATACTTTTTCTTGATGAGCCTACAACAGGTCTTGATCCGGTGAGCCGGGTTCAGTTATGGGATGAAATCAGGAATCTGAACAAAGCGTTCGGAACCACGATTTTCCTCACGACGCAATATTTAGAGGAAGCAGATAAAATGTCAGACAGGGTATGTATCCTATATGATGGGACAATAGCTTCATGCGGTACACCTCAGGAACTTAAGCGCTCTGTTATGTTTGAGACTATAGTTCTATCATTTGCTCAAGACCGAGAGTCGGAAAAGGCAAAGTGTGTATTGGAAGAAAGCTTTTTCCGTACTGAATCAAATCTTAATGATTTACATGTTTTTATTGAAAATAACAGAACCCGGGATAAATTACCTGAAATCATTAAACTACTATCAACAAATCACATCTATCCAACCAATATCAATATTACGACACCATCACTTGACGATGTGTTTTTTCAACTAACAAAATCAAAGAAGAAATCTTCAGCAAAAGGAGAAAAAAGACATGTTTAAGGGAATGATAAATCTGATGATGAGAAGTCTTATTGCCTCTATCAGAAATCCTTTTATTTACCTTCCAAATTTTGCAATTAGTTTGTTTTTTCTGTTCGTTTATACTGCAGGAATAGAAGCTGTAGCACAACTTCCTGAGCTGCAAAATATTCAGTACCTGGCTTTTATTTTTCCTGTAGCTGTTTTTTCTGCAGCCATTGGAGCTGCATCAGGTGCTGTGGAAGCGTTGGTGAAGGATATTGAGTCGGGTTATTTTTCAAGGCTACTTCTTACCCCTGCTTCACGCTTTTCGATCATCGCGGCACACTGTATTACAGGAATGTTATGGTTAGTATTTCAAACAGTGTTGTTATTAGCAATTGCTATGGTAATGGGATTAAAAATTCACAATGGTATAACAGGTATAGTACTTGTTATTCTTTTGATGGCAGGTGCAGGACTTGGTTTTACAGGGTACGCTGCAACTGTTGCTCTTGCGACCAAAAGCTCTCAAGCTGTGGGAATGGCAACTATGATCTTTTTCCCTCTGCTTTTTCTCAGTTCAACTTTTGTTCCACTCAATTTAATTACTCAGAGATGGATGAGAGTAGCAGCATTTATCAACCCGACAACCTACATTCTTGAAGGCATGAGGGCAATAATCATTGAAAACTGGATGACTTCATACGTAGTGCATGGATTTATAATTTGTTTGGCCATAGCCACAGTAACTATCAGCTGCGCTACTGCTTATGCCCGAAGAGCTGTTGATTCATAATTGAATTTTGTTTATATTTGGGCATCGGTTTAACCTAAGACCGATGCTTTCAAAGATACGATTATGACTACCCCCAAAAAAACCCTCAGAACTTCTGAAATCGCGAGACTTGCAAAGGTTCACCCAAATACTGTTCGCTTATATGAACAGTGGGGTCTGCTCTGTGCTGTCCCCAGGGAAGAAAATGGCTACAGAGTCTACTCACAAGTTCATTTGGATCAAATGGTCCTTGCAAGAATAGCATTACGGTGCGAGTTTGTTGAGGGAGCAATCAGAGAAAAGGCATTAAAGGTTGTCAAAACAGCAGTAGATGGAAACTATCAGAAAGCCCTCAACTATTCCTATGCTTACCTTACACATATCAAAAAGGAACAGTCAAAAGCTGCTGAGGCACTTATATTATCCAAAAAATGGTTGAAGGGACAAATACCACTTGAAGAAGAGACGTTCAATACCAGGCGACAAGCTGCTAACTATCTTGAAGTTACAACAGAAGTGCTCAGAAACTGGGAGCGAAACGGACTTATAAGGATTAGAAAAGATATGCATGGAAGAAGAATCTATGGTCCAGAAGAGCTCTCGAGACTTAAAATCATCAGAACACTCCGAAGCGCTAATCACAGTATCATGGCAATACTCCGAATGATAAATGTCATTGATGGTTCGGGTAATGGAAATGATTTGAAAAATGATTATGATTGCGAAATTGTCAGTGCAACAGACGATTGGATATCAGCACTTCAGAAAACTGAATCTGATGCCCTTGAGCTTATTTGTCATATTAAGAAGATAATTAGCCAAGCTGTATGCTCCTCTGGATTTCCTCGCCGAGGTCACGCAGCATATTCCTGAGAAAGGCGACACCAGACTCGCTACTATGGTTGGTATTCGAATAAAAAACGAGGGCAGTACGTGAAAAGGAAGCCAAAATCGGCTCCTGTGCCGGGTGATGGTGAACCGTATACACCATACCGGAGAAAGTGCACAATGACTTCACCGCACAATCCTGATACAAGAACAAGTGAAATGGAGTAAAATATCGTGCCCTTGAGCTTTTGGGCATACCTATAGGGTGATAATTTTGTACATAAAATCGATGGAATTTATATTCCTTCCGGGAAATCAAATTGCCTATCAGCAATATCAGTCACCACCACCTTCAGTCCCTCCTGTTTTATCCACTCCTGAAGATTAACAAGCTCGATCTGGAGCCTTTTTAGTTCCTTGCGGTAGAATTTGCCCTTCAAAGGTGGTTTGGGAGACTGCGCTTCTTCGGTATTGTGGACCCGTTTTTCTCCAGAACTACTCTTGTTTTTTTCTCTCTGGTCATACTCATGACTCCCGGAGCTTAGCTGTTCGATATATTTTTAAACGATGGTTCAAGATTCAAAATTTGAAAGATTCACAGATTCAGGGAGTTTTTTACACCCAAAGCAAAGGGCCTACCTGTCGGATATGTTTCGCTCAGAGGTTTACCAAAGATTGTATTTTGGGTTAAAAGGCGGTTTCCCGACACTGATGATAAACTTAGGCTGCGGTAGAAGAATGGAGAAAAAATGTACAAGGTAAACAGAACGGTGGTGATTATCAAAGGCAAGCAGCCGCTTGTCGACTGGATAAATTCAAGCGATCCCAAGAACCCGGTGACGATCGAAGATGTTCAAAATGACTGCAATGTGCTGCTGATTCCTTCCGAATACAGCCGGGAGGAGGCGATCGAGAGTGTCGAGCAGAGCTATGAAACAATCTTTCTAAGCGAAATTGAGGGCTGGCATATCGATGAAGCCTTTTGGCCCGAGGATATTACCTTGGAGAAATTTCGCGATTGGTTTGATTTGGAGTATCACAGTACACTTATTGACGTAATCGAAGAAGACATAGAGAAAAGTCCTTTATAGAAAAAACCAGCGACAATCCTGCGTGATGTATGTTGGCGGATGTATGTTCCGGCAACGGCGCCGTTTTTTTTCGCTTTTAGTTACAAAAAGGTATACTGCCATGAAAAATATTCTTTCTTTATGCTTGTTTTTGATGTTTACCCACGGATGCTTTTATGTTACCTCGAATCAGAAGGAGGTTCTGATTGACGACATAGATATCGATCAGACACTTTCGGTGGCAAGACATGAACTCAAACAGGACAAATGGGGCCGCGTACTGACACTCTGGGCGATTCGGGACCAGATCTTTACACCCGCGCAGGCGGATACCGTATCGAAGCTTTACTTTCACTATATCGATTCTCTCGACCGACAGTTTAATATCTGGCATCTGACCTGGGCGATCGCAAACATCTATCGTAATGGTGACGGGGAGGTGAAAAGCCGGATCGAGAAGGCATACCTGGATGCGGTGCAACGCGCCGATACGCTTCACCGTGTTGCCGACAAGCATGTCAACGGGGAGAAGGTATACATGGGGGATTTTCATTTTCTGGGAAGGCGGTACAAGAAAACACACGTAGTCGCCCCAGGCAATGACAGATTCCCACAATCAGCAGGACAAATCATCGATACTGCAGGCGCACGGTGATGTCCGGCAGCCGGCCGGTCTGCATCATCCATGCCGTCCAGAGCGGTTCCGCCGCCGACAAGAAGGAAATTTTTCGGGCGAGATAGTTTTCTCGATGATGAAACGGTTTCATTCCTACTCTCCGGCACAAGCGTCACGTGCTATCGCGCGTCCGAGCTGCGGACGAGCGACCCGGAGGAAGCGTTCGGCTTCAT
>CAZPHU010000128.1:0-6101 GCA_964586285.1 uncultured Fibrobacterota bacterium
ACAACGCGTTAAAGCCTTCCCCTTGCCAAGGGATAGGTTTGGAAGGGGGTGCGTTTCTCAGGAGTTATGCTAAATGCAACGGCAGTGTTTTCATTGGACAATGCTCTGTTCCACACGATGAGAAAAAAGGGTTTAGGTAAAGAATAAAACATTACTTTAAACCCTGTTGACATAACATTCGACTATTTACGTGCGGTTAAAGGGCAGTCAATCCTTGAAGTACAAGATAAAAAGGAACCAGTCGATTATGAGAAGACCAAAGTGCTCCGGAGTTCCCAGATGTGTATTGACAGCAGGTGTTTTTCTTGGATTAATTTTTACACCCCAAGAATCCCCTGGAATATGTCTTATCATTCCCGATCCGATTATGATGGTAGACACAACCGTTATCAGTTCCTCCGAAACCAACACGGTTGTAAACGTAAAATATAGAACACCAATAGCTTTCTCCATGACAACTCCCGATCCTTTTTTAAAGGAAAAAACAGTCTCAACAGCCGATATGATTTCCGAATTGAAAAGTAATTTTTCCAATTCCGACCTCGCTTGTATCGGTGTGATCACTGATGTTGTTCCTTTCACTACAGATTTTAATTCTGAGGGGAAAGCATATTCCTGTCAAAGGGTACATTTAACACTTGATAGGGTGTTTAAGGGCGACGTTATAGCGGGAAATTATGAATTTATCGATACGCTGCAGGGTGAGGGCCTTGCACTTCTAACTGATTCCGCAACCGGTCAACTCGATACACTGCATCATATCTCTGATCCAAATGACCTCGGTTATCTTCAATTGATAGACAAAAAGTTTCTCCATTTCGGCGAGGGGGATGAGCAGCTGATAAAAAATTATGCCTTGCCAAAACCCGGCCTCTGTGAATTGCCGGCACCTCATTTCAGTGTCGTTGATGATCGAATCGAATTCAGGGAAATAGATTTCATAGACTCCAACAATATCAGGATGTATCCTCTGATTTGGGTGTCGGTAGAAACATTCGCACAGCACACGAGTCAGCTGCCCATAAGCCCAGGCTCAAAAGGGAGATTGATAGTAGACAACCCAGGAGCTGCTTCAGGGCGCTCGAAAGAAGCGGCGCTCTTTACGGCTAACGGCCGTCGATTACCTTCTTGGCCGGGGGTAGAAAATCATCGGGGTGCAGCTTGCGGTGTATACATCGAACTTATGGATAATCAAATCACACAAGGCAATAATCTATTACATCTGCGCAAGGATTAACCCTCCTAAAGCATCAGAAAAGATCAACAAGCGACATCTTTTGGGGCTCGTCCATGAGCACAATAAGCTTTATGGGCTCGATTGTGCCTCCAGTTGGCATGGTTAAGCGGGTCGCCAGATAGGGGGTGTCATTTATAATAATCGCATTGTCTTCTATTTCCGACATGCTTTGAATATCCATTCCAATGACTTCACCGGCATATTGAATCAGAACATGAACATCTTTGCGCGGACGAATCATGGCCAGAAAGCTGCTGTCCACTACAAGCCCCCCCGTACAATGAAAGCCACTGCCTACCGCATCAAAGCCAACCCTGCGCTGAAAGGTCAGCATGTCCCTTCCCCTGATGTTGTCTACCGTGAAGGCCGCGGTTGTATCCAGAATCGATATCTGCTCATCGGTAAGGTTCCCTGCCTGGCCGGGGAAATGGCCTGATGAAAGAACGAGGCCGCCCGAGGTAGTAATCTCAAGAACAGAAAAATCCATGGGTTTCATGAACCGCTCGGCAAGCTCGGTAACCTCTGGAGCCGAAGTGTCCCGCTCGACAATCAGTTTCATGGCAAAATCCCTGTCCTGAGCGACAACCGACGAAAGCCCTTGAAGCTGGTCGGTGATACGATGCTCTAAATGCTGAATGTCGCCTTCGATTATTTGTGCAGTGTGAAGCAGCTCCATAACGGCACTGTCGCGGCTAAGTTTTGAAATACGTCCGGAGATCGGGATAAGAATAACGGCTGCAGTCGCGATAATCGCAATGAAGTATGTCAAAATGCGCATCAAAGAACCCTTTCAGCTTTGGTATAGTCGCTCAATTAAAGGTTAAATATATATAAAATAGAAACCTCGCCGGGCGAAGCGTGACTTATTATTATCCCAGCGTCTTTCACTCCGGGGATTATGTCCAAAGAAGAAGGGGCGCCGCTTCTATAGTTCAATACTTGTTGAGGTGGTTTCGTTTCAGAATTGTACCATTCAAATCCGTATCTATCATGTAAAAAAAGGACGATACCGTGAAAAAACCGAATGTGGTAAATTCATTATTTTATTCTTAACATACTTCCAATCAAAGGATCTTTTAATGCCGCAAAACGCCGTAGTGTATCTTGACCATGAAATTGAGGCCTTTAATATTTCGGATGATCAGTTCCAATCATTAAAAACTCGTTTTCCCGAATTGTTGTTTAAAAGAGTTCACTCGGAAGAGGAGCTTATCAGCATACTTGCGCAGGCGCATATATACTTTGGACTGCACATGCGGGAGCATTGGTATGATCACGCTCCCAATCTGCGGATAATTGCCACCCCTGCGGCCGGCCACGACTGGATCGAGCCCGATCCCCGGCGGCGGGTTGCCGTGCTGCATGGAAGCTATCACGGCTCTATCATGGCAGAGTCGCTTCTGGCCATGATGTTTTACTTCAGCCGCAAAATGGCCTGCCTTATCGACAATCAGCGTGCTCACAGGTGGGAGAGGAATTTTTTGAGCAATACTCGGATAATCGGCGGTTCGACCGTCATGATTGTTGGTTACGGGCATATCGGCAGGCACTGCGCGAAACTTTTAAGTGCGATGGAGTGCAAAATAGTCGCGGTGAAACGCAGCAGACGCGATCCAAAATTGGACAGGGACGCCGATATCGTGGTCACGTTCAACCAATGCTCTGAGTTTCTGCCCAAGTGCGACCATGTGGTGGCTATCCTTCCTTCTTCTCCCCAAACCGATTGTCTGCTTGACAGGCGGTTCTTCCAATCCATGCGTTCGGACGCCTACTTTTATAACCTCGGGAGAGCTAACTGCTACCCTGAGAGCTTACTTACCGAGATCCTTGAAAAAAAAGTGATTGCCGGAGCCGCTCTGGATGTCTTTGACCGGGAACCTCTTGCCCCGGATTCACCACTGTGGGACATTGAAAATGTACTTATCATGCCTCACGCCCCCGCACTAAGCAGCGAATATCTTTGGATGTGGCTGGATGAGCTTGAAGAAAAGTTAAACCTGGATTGAGCGGCTCTGAGCGGGTCTGTAGCGCAAAAAATTGAGCAGCAACAGGTGAAACGATCGCCTGGGAGATCTTCTATATTTCCACCGTCGCTGAAAACCTTGTGTCACCAAAACTTACGCAGCTCACCGCGAGGGATTCCCTTAAATAAATCGGCGCTTTAAGAAAGCCGGTTGAGGGCGTGCTGGAAATTGTTACGCCGCCCTCTTCTTTACATGTTACCCTACATCGAAGCTGAATAGAGATTGATTAAGAGGTCGCAGTTTATTAAATCTATGATACATTCATCTGAGACATATCACCGAATAGAAAGTACACCAATCCAACCAGCACGATCTGAATAACCCATCCAATCAAACAGACACCCAAAGCACGTAATGTGCTGGTGTAATCGAGTGCCTGCCGCACGGCTAAAACTGTCGCGGCCAGCATCCAGATGGAGGCCACCAGCATCACCAGGCCGCCCAGAAGCGGTACGATTGCGAACAGACGGAAAACTCCGGGTGCCGCGGCGAAGCCCAACGTGCGCAAGAGCTGCCCGTGATCGGCTTGCGTCTGTGATTCGGGGAGAAGTTTCGCGCCGATAAAGTAGGTAATGTAGGCCCAGATATACCACCCGACCAGAGCCGAAACCATGCCCACGATCAGACCCATTAAACCCGCCTCGCGGTATGTTCCGATACCCGCCGCGAGGCTGGAAAGCACTACAACAAGCGTCGCCTGCCCAAGGGCACTGGTATCGCTTTCCACCTCCTCGTAAATGTTCTTATCCAACATGATTGCTTTTCCTACACGGCTGCCGAAATCGCTCATGGTATCCTCCCGCTTATAAACGCCTCATGAATATTCTAACCCGGACAGAGCACTTAACTCACTTCCGATTTGGACCGCAACCTCCCTGTCAAGGTTTAAGTTATTGTTTTAAACAGCAAATAAGGAGCCGGCTGTGCGTTTGGGGCCTGCAAGCGCCGGCGGTTGTCCCGTGGAGAAGGGCACGGGACAATTTCCGCCTGCTCGAGAAGCTTGTTTTTTCAGGCTTACGTGTGTATACTATATTAAAGAAAAAACCACATGAATTAGCCGACTCTCATTTTCCGCTCCCAATTTCCGAATCCGCCGGCTCAGAATAACCAGTTCTTGTTTCTTCTCGAAGGGGTTGCGTATGCGCAGCCTTGAATGGCAAGTCGGCTGTAGGTGGGCTGAAGGGACTCAAGGGCGAGGTAGTACTGCGTAGTCTCAACGGGAGGAAAATCGATGCGGTTAAAATCGACGGTAGAAATCAGGCGCATTTACCAATGAACTGTATAAACTCAGGCGTTTTTATAGTAGAATTGCGCATGGGAAGAAAAACTCAAGCCAAACCTTTTGTGTAGCACAAATGAAAAAACCGTCCGTCCTAGTCTTGACAGACACTTATTGGCCCTCACACGGCGGAATGGAGGAATCCATTCGCGCAATGATGGATGGGCTGCGTGAAAGGTTCTCTTTCACCGTTTATACGCATTGTAAACATGCCGGCGGATCTTTATTGCAAAGAACCCTGCTTCTTCGGGGCTTCAAGGAGTATAAAGATCCTTCCGGTGTTTCGGTGCACTCTCTTGTTCCCCGATTGCTGCGTCGTAGCCTTTTGTTGCCGTTTGTATTCTGGTATGCACCACTTATCAGGCGTTTGATTCCAAACACTTTCTTTGACTCCCTGTATCCTTTCTATGCCGGTGCATTTGGCCCGGCGGTGGTCAAAGCAATAGAGAAGGCCGATCTGGTGCATTGTTTTTCTACCAATCATTTGGCTGCTCTGGCAACATCTGTTTGCCAAAAGGCGGGTAAACCCATCGTGCAATCACCCTATATTCATTTCGGACAGTGGGGAGACACACCGGGACTTATCAAAGCCTACCTGAGCGCATCACTCATGATATGCCCAACCGAATCTTCCAGACAGAAGTTACTTTCCAGGGGTCTGGGCGGTTGTTCCACGATAATAACCAATCCTCCGCTTCCTCCGGTCTTGTCGGGTAAATCGCGGCCGCCGGTAAAATATATAGATCCTCCTTTCATCCTGTTTCTGGGTCGCAATGAGGCACATAAGAATCTGGCGCTTCTGGCAAAAGCCTACAAGCGTCTGCCGCAGGGAAGTGCCAGGCTGGTTGTGGCGGGGCCGGGTCACGATTCTGCCTTACCTCACACCGACTGTATCGAGCTGGGGATGGTGGATGAGCCGACCAAACAGTGGCTTCTGAGTAAGTGCGATATTTTCTGTGTACCATCAACAAGCGAATCGTTTGGCATGGTGTTTACCGAGGCGATGGCTTACGCAAAACCGGTCGTGGCGATAGACATCGCCCCGGTCAACGAAATCGTCAAAAGTGGTGAGACCGGCATACTGGTGCGTTCAAGAGATCCGGTTGCTCTGGCCAATGCTTTGAGACGGCTGCTGGATAAACCCAGAGAGCGAAGGCAAATGGGGGCGGCGGGTTACAGACGTTATCGGGAGCGGTATTCAAGAGAGAGGGTTCTTCAGACACTTGGCGGTTGGTACGAGAAACTTACTGGGTGAAGATTGTCGCTTTACATCTAAGCAAAGTCTACGGGGGCCGGAAGCGTTGGTAAAGATTCAGTGGGGGAATGCCCGTTTGTGTGAACCGGGCAAAATTGGTTTCAAAGCCGGGTCTATTTGACAACGTACAAATTTTGATTCCGCAAGACCAAATGATTTCACTTGACGGGTTCCAAAGTTGATATAAATGAATGCCCGTTATCCTTTGCCCCGTCCTAACATGAGGCCTCGGGAGTTTTACGAGCCTACTAAGCAAATGATAATGCGAGCCTCGGGGTGTGCCGATACCAGGAAACCATGGAGGAG
>CAZPHU010000128.1:6201-9931 GCA_964586285.1 uncultured Fibrobacterota bacterium
CCCCCGATATTATTGAGCCGACTGCGTGACCGGTTGTGGAAGCCCGTCAAAGGAGCGAATTAGTTTTCCTATCCGGTTCCATCGAATCTTAAGCGGAAGCAGATAAAAGGGAACTTCCTTGTCTAAAGAGAAGTACAGGATGAACGCCTTGGCCTTTATGAAGTTGCGATTAAGATATCCCCAGAAACGCGAGTCCATGGAGTTGTCGCGGTTATCGCCCATCATGAAATAGTTGTCATTTTTGACCACATACTGATTAATAACTTTGTCTTGAAGATAAACATATTTGCGTACCTCGACCTCTTGGTCGGGAAGGCTGCTTTTTACCTGCTCTATTATCGATTCGAGAAAGGTCCAGTTGTCAATCTCATTAAAATCGATCTGATTGAACGAAAGCTCTCCCGGACCGAAAGGTGTTTTGATCAGCGGCCTGTCGTTTGCATATTCACCGTCGATATAAACCTGGAGTTTGAGCGAGACATCTTTTCGAGGATGTTCCTGGTGAATCAGATGCTTTAAAAACAGTAGTTCCCGAACCTGCAGCGTGTCCGCCCTGATAGTATCACCCTCGGCGGGGATGCGAAGAGGGGAGAAATTAGCTACCATAGGCTCTATGTACCCGTCATGTTGAAATTTGCCTTCAGGCGGCAGCTGTATCTTTTGACCGTCGACGATGACATCCGTGCCGATAATCTCTATCGTCTGCCCGGGACCCGCCACGCATCTTTTTATATAGTCTTTTCGATCGGTGCCCGGATATTTGAAAATGATAACATCACCAGGTTTCGGATCGGTTACCCCGGGAAATTTTGCATAGGAGAAGGGCAGTACTGGTGCTCCATAGATAAATTTCAGGCCGAGAAGGAAATCTCCTACCAGCAGACTGTCCTCCATCGAGCCCGTTGGAATACGAAAAGCCTGAATGATATATATGATAGCTATAAATGCCATTAGAAGAGCGGAAAACATTTCACGGGTAAAGTTGAGGATACCTGCTTTTTCGCTGCGCCGCTGCTCCTGTTTCTGGTTTTCCAATGCCACCTCCGAAAATAGTGTTATTCGAAATGCTCAAGAATTCGATCGTGAATTATGCCGTTACTGAGTACGATACTGTTATTAAAAATGGTATTCTTCCCTTTTAAATCGCTGAAACGGCCTCCGGCCTCCTCTACTATACAGGCGCCGGCGGCACAGTCCCAGGGCTTATCCAACAGGTTTACGCAAACATCCAGTTTCCCTGCCGCTACACAGGCATAGGAGTATGCGTCCATAAAACCATACGAATAATCCCATTTTCCCATCAGTGACAGTACTCGTTTACCATCATTTTGCGACTGTTTTTCCACAAAACCAAGCGCACTGCCGACCGCGGCATCAGGCGATTGGGTGGATGATACGCGAATCGGTTTTCCGTTGCAAAAAGCCCCGCTGCCTTTGGCTGCCCAGTATGTTTCTTTCAAGGCGGGAAAATGCATAACGCCGCAAACCGGTTGTCGCTCCTGGAGCAGGGCAATCAGAACACTGTAAGTCGGTATGCCGCGAATATATGGGCGTGTGCCGTCTATGGGGTCTACGACCCAGCACCTGCCTGTTTTTCCACCGCTCGACCCGGTTTCCTCTCCAAGAAATGAGTCGTTGGGAAAGCGGGCCAGAAGGCTTTCACGTATGAGGGCCTCACACCTCCTGTCCACTTCCGTAACGGGAGAATTGTCTTCCTTGATTAGAATATCTTTCTGGGAGGGATGTTCGGAAATTTGAATATCCCCCGCCTTGAAAGCGGTTTGTATCATCAGGCCCAGTTCGTCTGAATATGACATATCACCAACTTTGAGAGGATGCGTATTTTTTAACCCGGCCGAGGATGTCCTCCGTCAGATTCACCGAATTTTCGGATGAAGGAAAATCCCCCTTCATAACATCATGGGAATATTTCTCAAATGTTCTTTCCATTGAATGAGAAAAGTTATCGTAGGCACGCGCATGTCTGAAAACTCGATCGTTTATGCCGAGTATATCCAGCACAACCTGTACCTGTCCGTCGCAAAAAGGTCCGGCTCCGATACCTACGGTTGGAACAGATACTGCCTGGGTGATAATCTGGGCAAGCTGTTGCGGGACAAGTTCCAGAACCACTGCGAATACTCCTGCTTTCTCAAGATGCCTTGCCGCATCGATCAGCTGCACTGCTTCATCCAAACTTTTGCCTTGCACACGGGCAACTTTTCCCTTTTTTTGGGGAGTATATCCGATATGACCGCAAACCGCTATTCCATTTGCGACCATTTTTTCTACCTGCGGAAGTATTTCTTTTTCACCTTCGATTTTTACTCCGTCACAGCCGGCGCTTAGAAGTGTCTTTGCGGTTGTAAGTGCCTGGTCGGGAGTATTGAAAGAGTCATAAGGCATATCACTGAGAATAAAAGACCTTTTTACTCCTCGCGCAACGGCTTTGGTGTGGTGAACCATATCCTCGATGGTGACCTGGCGGATGTCATCGTAGCCCAAAACATTCGTGCCTACGCTGTCGCCCACCAGTTGAATATCGATCGCGCATCGATCCTCAATACGGGCGGTAGGATAATCGTAGCTTGTAAGCATTACCAGCGGTGATCCGCTGCTCTTGCGCGCCTTAATGTCATTTACGGTAATTTTCATAAAACTGACCGGGAAGCTAAATTA
Organism: uncultured Fibrobacterota bacterium; assembly: GCA_964586285.1. Lineage (GTDB taxonomy): Bacteria > Fibrobacterota > Chitinivibrionia > Chitinivibrionales > CAYFVL01 > CAZPHU01. The sequence goes on from CAZPHU010000128.1 coordinate 8,881, forward strand.
TAAACACAAAAAATATTATATGAATGGGTAATCGTGCTCATCCAATAGAGCCGGAACAGAAAAAGAAGCGGCCGAGCAGTCAAAATATACCTAAATACGATTACTTTCAAAAGGACTGTTTCACATCCGGTGCCGGCGACAAACTTCGCAGCTTCCTGCGAAATTAGCCGGTTACTTAAAAACATTGGATAATTACCGGAATGTTTGTTATAATACTATTGGGAAAATCCCTTTGCGCCCAACCTCAGCGGTTGAGTTATAAAAACTGGTGGGAGTTCTCCCGATGAAATAATCCGTTATTAGATAAAAGGAAACGTGTGAAGCAGTCGAATCGGGTTATATTCCCGGCTGGGGTGATTATTTTGTGCATGGTCTTATGCGGTGCCTTTTGGCATCAGGTGCAGGCCGATGAACGCCCAGTGATATTGCACAGCATCAACCAGACTGAGGCTCCGGTAATTAGAGATAAGCGATTGATTTATTCAGCTGATTTGCGCTTTTCTCGTGCTCCCGAGGACTTCTGGGTGTACTATGACAAGCGTACACAGGAGCTTGTGATCGATATTTACGGCACCAGGGTAAAAGCCGATTCCGTCGGCCGTCAGGTCATAAATGAAGATGTGTTTGGCAAAATAGACGTCTTGTCTCGTAAAACGACCTATTCTTTTAACGGTGTGCAAACTCAGATAAGAATTGTTCTGGCCACCGGGTGGCATTACGAGGCGGTGCATAAGGATCGATACACGATAGGTGTTCGTGTATGGAAACACCTGCGGGCGCCCAGGATGAGTGAAAACAAGATTTATTATCCCATTTTTTATCTGGGTAGTGCTGTTTTGCTGGCGGCGCTTGGTTTTCTTGTGATACCTTCATTTATCAGTTCCGGGTACTGAAAAATTAAATACTTGCTTTCCATTTTGGATTCGTACATATTATTATTAAACCTGTATGGTTTATAGGCTTTATCGGTTGCATATTTCCGGTGTATGCGCTTGTACACACACTTTTCCCGGGAGGATAATATGGTTGGGGTGAACAAAGTTATTTTGAT
>CAZPHU010000129.1:0-9866 GCA_964586285.1 uncultured Fibrobacterota bacterium
GACTTACCGCTTGTCGACGCCCCAGCAGGAGAACAGAATCTCTAAAAATAATACGCGCAGATATTTTGTGGAGTTTTTTTTAAAAAAAGAAGAATCTTTTTTTAATCCGATGCATTCATCCCCAGGTTCTCGAATTTTGAATTGAGAACAAATATACTATGCGTCCATGCTTTCGGGACCGAAGTATACTTCATCCTCATCCTCCTGGGTAGATTGACCGCGCTTCACCGAGACCGGTGTCGTCTCAGGCCCGTTTTTGTTCAATTCGGACTCAAATGCATCAAGTACTTTGTCTTCAATTGCTTTACGCATCTCATTGTTGATCGGATGGGCAATATCCTGATAACCGCCATCTTTTCTTTTTCTGCTTGGCATGGATACAAAGAAGCCCTGCGAGCCGTTGATGATTTTCAGGCCGCGCACGACAAAGCAATCATCAAACGTTATGCTTGCAAATGCCTTCAGCTTGTCTTCGTTCCTAAGTGTGATTCTTACTTCTGTGATTTCCACGACGAGCCTCCTGTGAGTTGGACAAAAGCTCACATGCTTCCAGGGTAATTAACTACTGATATTTTGGATTGTAGAGTTAAGGCAAGACAATCCACACTTTTGCGAATACAAAAACGATCTTTGAGATCTTGCTACTTCACTCTGCAAAAGATGTATTTTAAATACTCTGACTTATTTCGGGTAGACCACCCAAGTAATTTTCGTTTAATTTGTATTTTGAAAGATTTTTATAATGGCCTCCAGACAAAAAGACCTTATTACACTTCTGGACTATTCCCCCGAACAGATTTCAACCATTCTGGACATAGCTGAGCGAGTCAAAAAGAACCGTCTCAAAGAAAACAGTTTAAAGCCGTTACTGGGACGCACCGGGGTTCTGATTTTTGAAAAACCGTCCCTTCGTACACGTATCACGTTTGAGACCGCCGTATATGAGCTTGGGGGCAATGCCGTCAATCTGGCATCCGATATGGTTCAGATGGGAAAGCGGGAGACGGTGGAGGATGTAGCCCGCAATCTCCAGCGATGGGTGCATGTGATTATCGCAAGAACCTACCTAAACGATACACTGGTTCAGCTTGCCAGACACAGCTGTATTCCGGTGATTAACGCATTGAGTGATAAATACCACCCTTGCCAGGCGCTGGCTTTTGCTCTAACTTTAAGGGAGCACTACTCGGGCGGCGGCAGGCCCCACGTTGTATTTTTAGGCGACGGAAACAACGTATGTGCATCAATAATGATCATTTGCGCGAAACTGGGATATGATTTTTCCCTTGTCTGCCCCCCGGGCTACGAACTGCCCTCCGAGCTTGTTTCTACCTGTTCATCGGTAGGCAAAGAGACCGGAAGCACCATTACCGTCACGAATAAGGCCGAGGATGTTATCTCCGACGCGAGTGTTATTTATACCGATGTATGGGCGAGTATGGGGCAGGAGGACCAAGCGCAAAAGCGCGCCCAAATATTTGCTCAATATCAATTAAATGATTCATTACTTTCTAAAGCACCGTCAAATGTTTTAGTTTCACATTGCCTGCCGGCTCACCGGGGGGAAGAGATTACCAGCAGCGTTCTGGACTCCCGACACTCAGTTGCGTTTGATGAGGCGGAAAACAGGCTGCATGTTCAAAAAGCAGTAATAGTTCATCTTTTTTCATAATTTTCTGTTGAGAAGGCTTATGCAATCAACCAGGGTACCATCCGGTATAACGGTTCTGGATGAAATGATAAACGGCGGCTTTATCCAGGGATCGGCAAATCTTGTGGAAGGAGCGCCGGGAACCGGAAAAACGACCATGGCGATGCAGTTTATCTGTAACGGGATCATCAGGCACGACGAACCCGGACTCATAATCACTTTCGAGGAATTTCCTCAACAGTATTATCACGATGCTCTTCAGTTCGGCTGGGATCTTCGGAAGTTTGAAGATGAAGGCAAGCTCAAGATAATCTTTTCCGATCCGCAGACCACCTTGACGGAGTTTGAGGAGCTTGACGGTCAGTTGGTTGAGCTTGTGGAAGAGCTTGGAGTCAAGCGGGTTGCAGTCGACAGCATGACCCATTTTGAATCGCTTTCCATCGATGAGATCGAGTTGCGTGAGTTGGAGAGAAGGTTCGTCAACTCCCTTAAACGGGAGGCGGTAACCAGTATCTTACTCAGAGAAAACGACAGTCTTCTGGGACAACTGAATCAGACTACAAGTAAGATCCCCTTTATAGTAGACACCTATATTCTTCTACGTTACGTAGAGGTGGACAGCTCGATTCAGCGTGCCTTGCTGGTGCTGAAGATGCGCGGAAGTAACCATCATAAAGATATACGTTGTTTCAGCATCACCGACTCCGGTGTCGAAGTTGAGTCCAAGTTCAGCGGGCGTGAAGGAATCATGAGCGGTATAACCCGCCACACGCCCCAAGATGCCTTCGTTAATGTCTTTGGTGGGAAAAAGCGTCGTTAATGACTATTAACATCAACCCGGCAAACGTTCTGCTTACCGTTTACACACTTTGTTTCGTGTTCTGTAACCTGGTTGCGTTTCTTATTTCGGCCTTTTATCGAAAGAAATTCAACCAGCCTGCTCCGCAAGCCGGTTTCATAGTGGCTGTCGTATTATCTCTTTTTTACATTTTCAGCCTGTATATTACCGCGGGAAAGCAGACCGGCATAATCATTTTCCAGTCATTGTTCGTATTTGGAGCATCGGTTTCGGCGGCATGGACTTCACTGGGCCTTTATTTCACCATGCGAAAAGTACAGAAGTAAACTATGATCAATCAGGAAAGTCTTATCATACTTGATGTTGCCATGATCATCTTGATGCTTGTGCTGGCATCTCTAAGTAAAAGGCTGGGGGAAGCGATGAAGATTCCTCCGGTGTATCACGCCTGGACCGTAGGGGTGGTTTTTATCCTTATTGCGGCCGCTTTGTCGGGAATCGACACAATTGCTAATGACACAACCGTCCCCCTGATGACTATGACCGCGATCTCTCTTCGAGTTGCAGCGGGCGCACTCTCGGTTGTCGCATCTCTTCGATATTGGCATTGGCTCTTCTCTGAATATTTTAAGATTTAAAGGTAGTGATTCGATGAAAAAGAAAATTCTGGTGATTGAAGACGACAGGGATATTGCCGATCTAGTAAAATTAGTACTTGAAACCGAGGATTTCGAAGTAGATACTGTATTAGATCCGTCTCTTGCCCTGGATCGGGCGCTGGAGTATAAACCGGACGCAATTTTGCTAGATCTAACCATGCCCAAAATGGACGGCTGGCAGGTGTTTAAAATGTTGCGTAAACGCGATGAATTCAAGCAGGTACCGATTGCCATTCTGACCGCGAAATCAGAGCGTTTTGATGAAATGGTCGGTTTGCATGTAATGAACGCCGATGCTTATATTACAAAACCATTTGGTAAACAGGAATTGATCGATAAAACTCATGAGCTTCTCAAAAAAAGCGCCAAATAGACGTATTCTCGTCGTAGATGACGAGACGGATGTACTGGATTTTCTAAAAATTTATCTTGAATCTCTAAATTGGGAAATTGTAACCGCTGATTCCACCACAAAGGCTTTTGATTTCCTCGAGCAGGAACCCTACTTTCTGGTTCTAACCGATATAGCCATGCCCGAAATGGACGGTTACGAGTTCATCACCAAAATCAAGGAAAAAAACATTCCATCTCAGATGGTGCTGATGACCGGTTTTGGTTACAATCCCAATCACACGCTGGTAAAGCTCAACAGAAACTCCAAATACACCTGCCTTTTCAAGCCGTTCAACCGTGCCAAGCTGGCCGAGACAATAGAAAAAGCCTGGAAAGACTACCACCAGGATATTGCTCAATAAAGCCGCCGCCCCACGAATGCCTAACTTCACATGTGCGGTCTTCTATTCTTCCTTACAGCAACCTTAGAGTATATTTCTTACCTTTCGTGGCAGATTAATTCGTTAACCCGAACGTATTACGGGTGACTCTAAACTTTTTTTCTCAGCATACAAAACGGCAAAAAGCGATGGAAACAAAAGATATTATCATTCGCGGCGCCCGCGAACATAATCTCAAGAATATTGACGTTCGTATTCCCCGCAACAAACTCACGGTTATCTGCGGTCTGTCCGGATCGGGTAAATCCTCTCTTGCATTTGATACTTTGTATTCTGAGGGACAGCGCCGATACGTGGAGAGTCTGAGTGCATATGCCCGTCAGTTTCTCGGTCTGATGGAAAAACCGGATGTCGATTCAATCGAAGGGTTGTCACCCGCGATATCAATCGAGCAGAAGACCACCGCTCACAACCCGCGTTCAACGGTGGGCACAATCACCGAAATTTACGACTATCTAAGGCTGCTGTTTGCAAGAATAGGACATCCCAGCTGTTATAAATGCGGCAAACCGATCACCCGTCAAACAGTTCAGGAAATAACCGATCGTATATTGGAATTGCCTGAGAAGAGCAAATTCCAGATACTCTCTCCCGTGGTTTCGGGAAAAAAAGGCGAATTTCGGGAGCTTTTCGATAAGCTGCAGCAGGATGGATTTGTCAGGGCGAGGATTGACGGAACAATCTATCCACTGGAAGAGACCCCGAAACTCGACAAGAAAAAGCAGCACAACATTGAAGTGGTAGTCGACAGACTCATAATCTCCCCCACCGTTCAAAAACGTCTCACGGATTCGTTGGAGACGGCTCTTAAAATCAGCGCCAACGGTACGGTTCGTATCGACTGTATCGGAGGCGAAGAGCTTGTGTTTTCGGAGCGTTTGGCCTGCCCGGACTGCGCCACAAGTATCGAGGAGCTTTCGCCACGCCTGTTTTCATTCAACAGTCCGTTTGGCGCATGCCCCGATTGTAACGGGCTTGGCAACCTGCTTGAAATCGATGAGCAACTGGTTGTTCCCGACAAAACAAAATCTCTTCAAAAGGGAGCTATAGTTGCCTGGAACGGTGCATCAACCACCGGAAGCTGGAATCATCAGATTCTTCAGTCTGTATCCAAACACTTCGATATCCCTATGAACAAACCTTACAAGGATTTGAGTCAGGATCACAAACAAATTCTCTTATACGGTGCCGGCAAAAAGAAGATAACCATGGAGTGGCAGGGGAAAAGTGGTGAAGGGTACGGGCGATTCTCACGTGAGTTCGAAGGAGTCATACCCAACCTCCTCAGACGATATCGAGAAACGACAAGCGAAGAGATTCGCAGTTGGATCGAAGAATACATGAGCCGGAAACCTTGTCCGTCCTGCGAAGGTCGTCGGCTTCGAAAAGAAAGCCTGGCGATACATATTGCCAAAAGAAACATAGCTGATTTAACCGAGCTGCCTATATCGGAGCTTCAAGTCTTCATCTCAGACTTAAAATTATCCCAAAGAGAACAAAAGATCGGCAAGCAGATCCTCAAAGAGATACTTCACCGGCTGCATTTTCTTCTGGATGTGGGGTTGAGTTATCTTACCCTCAACCGGGTCAGCTCTACCCTTTCCGGTGGAGAAGCGCAGCGAATCCGTCTTGCCACCCAGATAGGTTCCCGCCTTACCGGTGTCACCTATATTCTGGATGAGCCCAGCATAGGACTTCACCCCCGCGACAATGAAAAGCTTTTACAGACGTTGATATCCCTGCGCGATCTGGGCAATACCGTTGTGGTTATAGAGCATGATAAAGAGACGATCCTTGCCGCCGACCACGTCATAGATGTAGGCCCCAGGGCCGGAGTACACGGGGGCTATATCGTGGCAAGCGGCACTCCGGGTGAGGTTATGCACAATCCGGAATCGCTCACCGGACAATACCTGAAAGGAACCCGTGACATACCAGTCCCGCCCAAAAGAAGAAAAGGCAACGGCAAGCGGCTGCGTTTGAAGGGAGCCGCCGGACATAACCTTCGAGAAGTAGACGTATCATTTCCGCTGGGTACACTGGTTTGTGTCACCGGGGTTTCGGGCTCCGGCAAAAGCAGTCTTATCAATCAGACCTTATACCCGGCGCTGGCTCGTGAGCTGTATCGCTCCAAAGCCTCTCCTCTTTATTACAAATCCATATCCGGACTTGGATATATAGATAAGGTAATCGATATAAATCAGTCCCCTATCGGCCGAACTCCGCGCTCCAATCCGGCGACTTACACCAAGACCTTCGATCCGATACGCACGCTGTTCTCTCAGCTTCCAGAAAGCAAAATACGCGGATACGGAAAGGGGCGATTTAGTTTTAATGTAAAGGGTGGAAGATGTGAAACATGCCAGGGCGACGGAGTTTTGAAGATCGAGATGCATTTTCTGCCGGATGTGTATGTGGAATGTGAAGCGTGTCACGGTAAAAGATACAACAGAGAGACTCTGGAAATAACCTACAAAGGCAAGAGTATCGCCGATGTTCTGGAGATGACGGTTGATGAGGCACTGCTTTTTTTCGACCGCATACCCGCCCTGAAAACCAAACTTGAGGTGATTTCGCGCGTCGGTCTCGGCTATATTCACCTGGGTCAACAGGCGACCACTCTCTCGGGCGGGGAAGCACAACGTATTAAGCTGGCATCCGAGCTGTCCAAACGCTCAACCGGCCAAACTTTATATATCCTGGATGAACCGACCACGGGGCTTCATTTTGAGGATATTTTGATGTTGATGAATGTACTTCAGGAGCTGGTCGATAAAGGTAATACGGTTATCATAATAGAGCACAATCTGGATGTGATTAAATGCGCCGATTACATAATCGATCTTGGCCCGCAGGGCGGCGATAAAGGAGGACGGATCGTCGCATCGGGTACACCCGAAGAAATTGGTGCAACACCAGGATCTTATACGGGAGAATTTTTGAGAGACTACGTTTAACCTGAACTGAGCGATTCTCTCCCGCCGATTTGCTCAGAACCCCCTCAGTTCAGGTTAAGTAAGGCACTTTTGGACGGCAGGCTCCTCGCTCAGAAATATTTTTTTCAAATTCTTGGCGTAGTTATCATCGAAAGAAATCGTATCCTCGACATCTTCACGCCAAACGGAAAACAGATCCCCAAACCCCGGTCAGAAACAGAAATGTTCGGACTACGATTTCCTCCTCGATGACATCAAATAGAAGGGAGGGGCGGGGATGCATTTATTGCTTTTATATCCAAACCCAATTATGTCGAAGTAAAAAAACATCCCGCCCTCTATCATATATATATATATATATACAGCGAACAAATTATGTTACCTACAACCCCAAATCACTTTCTTCGAGTCCTATAAGGCGAATATCATCCAGCCATATATCAAGAGTATCATCCGAACGCGCCCCATATTTGCCGTTTTGAAATTCTATGGAGCTGATCTTCTCATTGATATCCTCCCAGGTAAGCTTATCGTATTGCTGAGGTGAATACGGCTTGGGGATCAGATTCTCTATGGGAATGATATAATCCTGCCATTGATCGGAAAGATCTATGTAGGTGCCGAAATGTCCCCAGCTGCTGTCGGGATGGTAGCCGTTGGAGATCGTATCGGATATCAATTGCACCCACAGCTCGCCCGTACCCTTGGCCTTAAACTGAAGCGCGGTCAGTTTTTCCATATTATACCAGCCAGTTTCCCAACTCGTGAAAGCTACACCGATACCCAAATAAGGGTATCCTTTGCCGTATAGATGACCGGTAAGATGGATTCCCTTCCCCGATGCACCCCATTCGCCGACAGCCTTATGGAAGTTGGGATAGTTACTGCTGTCCTCTTCCCAATATTGAAGGAGTCGCTCACCCTCCGGTGCCCAGGCCCGACACGAATCCGCATGGTACAGATACCAGAATGCCTGTGATGAATCGAAAGGTATTCCCTGGTCGAGCGCCCATTTTGCGCCAGTCTCACTCATGGTAACAGGCCCCGGTTTGTTGTCGAAGTCATCCACCAAAACATAGGTAGACAGATCCACGGAAGAGCTTTCCGCAAGTGCGGAATCAAGCATGGCATTATTGCCCGGATGAAGCAGGGCATTTGTTAAATAACCGTGCCAGGACTCGGTGGAATCCACATACATTCCGAAATCCGACGAAAAATTCCAGACAGCCCAGCTAAACCCAAGTTCCTCGAATTGCCGCACCAGGTATTCGGTATACATTGCCCTGGATACCGTATCCGCTTTGAAATAGGTACCAAATTCACCCATGTATATCGGGCGGTTATGCTCCCGAGCCCACTGTTGGACCATATGAAGGTCATGATCTACCTGCGCCCGCTGAGGCGGCGTGGCCCGCCAGGTAGTACCCAGATTTGCATCCGATCCTTCTTCAAATGCTGCGCCCTGATGAGTAAATGCGTGAGGTTGGTAATAGTGTACAGTCACGATGAGATTAGTATCGTTGGGCAGACTTAGTGACTTGAGCCCTTCAACACCACCCCAGGATGCAGTACCCACTATAAGCGAGCGCTTTGGATTACTCACCCTTATTGTATCTATTGCTTTACAGAGAAGATCATTCCACAAAGATGCGTCAAGGGCGTCTTTCGGTTCATTCAGTATTTCGAAGAGAAGCTTTGGCGAATATAGTCTGAAATGCCGGGCGATCTGAGACCACATTGACAAAAAGCGCTGTTCCTGTTGAGTTGGATCAGCCATAATCTCCTCGTAATGATGCATGTTGATAATCACATGTAAATCATTACCCAAAGCCTCATCCACCGCCCATTGAACACGTTGCATGAAGCTCTCGTCTATAGTATAAGGGGCGGTCTCTTGTGCATGCGTTGACCAGCGCACCGGAATCCGCACGTTTTTGAATCCGGAATCCGCGATCCACTGAAAATATTCTTTTTGAAGGATAACGCCCCAATCACCCTCATTCGGTGCGTCCAAAGCATTTCCTACATTCGCTCCCCCGCCCAACTCCTTACATATTTTGGATGCGGCGGGAAACTCATAATGGTTTTCTTCTTGCAACGTGGTATTATCATCATTCACTTCAGTAGGTGAATCGATGCAACCAACAAATATCATGAAAAGGAGTGTGACTCCAAACAAATAATTTTTTATACGAAACATAATATCCTCTATTGATGCATAGCATTAGCTGTGTAAAGTCTTGTTAAGTCCATAACGCCCTCGGCAAGCGATTCCCGGGCATACCGCTAAAACACGAGTTATGGCGTAAAACTAAAAAAGGCCCGCCGCGATTTTCGCGACAGGCCGTTGTTCTATAGTAAGGTATACCTTTCTTTCAATCGGTCCGCCGCTTAACTCTTGCCGACATTTTCCTCATAACGCATGTTCTACCGGCTGGATTAAAACCGGTAGTTAAGCTGTTCATATGAATTGTAACGGACATTTTATACATTTTTTGGTTTCCTGTTAAAAATCTGAAAGACTAATATATATCGCGGTATCAACAAGTGTATAATTTATCACTGCTGTGGTTGAATGTCTCAGAGAAAAGCAGAATGCACACACATTAAAATATGCTTATGCTTATCGACCGGGTACGGCAGATGCAAAGCATACGTTTACTGCTGCCATATACGATCTTCGCGGCCAGACAATACGGCGCGCATCCGGAAAGCCCCAAAGCGGCGCACAGAGTATCACGTTGGATATCGCCTCCATACCGCATGGGATCTATGTTCTGCGCGTAGAGGCCGGGAAGGTAAACGAGTCGAGAGTGATATCGTAGACGGGAATCAAGAATCAAGAGAGAAAAAAGAAGAAAAAACGACGGTTTTTTACCATTTCACAGTTGCAATCCCTCGGCCGTAAGGTTAAGATCTCCAGAGTTCGGTATCCTGTGTGTTTCTGATAATCCGCTACTATTTAACCTTTCTGAAGAGGTCTCCATGTTTAAAAACGTTAGCTTCAAAGCAATGCTTGCCGGCGGC
>CAZPHU010000130.1:0-9738 GCA_964586285.1 uncultured Fibrobacterota bacterium
CATTCAACCAAAGGCTCCCATACATATTCTGATCGTGCCTCGTAAGCCAATCCCGACTACAAATGATATAGACGGGCAGGATGAGCCCCTGGTCGGCCATATGGTGACAACAGCCGCAAAGATTGCAAAGGACATGGGTATTGCACAGGAGGGGTATCGGCTACAGTTTAACTGCAACAAACACGGCGGCCAGGAGGTTTTTCACCTTCACCTGCACCTGCTTGGGGGAAAACCGCTGGGACCGATGGTATGTTCCTGAGCACACTCATAAAATCGTTATTTCGGTCTGTATAGACAAATGATCGGTAGGGACGCACTGCCGTGCGTCTCTACACGATTAGACGATTTCGTTCACCGACCTATTCATCATCAGGCGAGTCGGATCCCAGCAATTCGTTTTGTTCCGAATCTTTAGGAATCCACAATTCCTTTGCAGCCTCCGAAGCGTTTTTAAACTGGTGATTAGCCGGTAATGCCTTTAATGCTTCGATAATAGGCTGCTGAGCATTATTCGATTGTGCAAAGTCCAGAAGTTGATCTCTGTCGGTCGGGAATTGGGCTTGTTCAAGATAGTGCTCAAGATCTATGGGATTAGCTATAAGACTCATAATGCCTCCTTTTTCCGGGTCATAAATCTGTTGGGATTCCAGCGTATCAATCGAGCCTCATTGGCAGGCTCCCGTCCTCTTGAATTTTGCTCACCTTCTTTTCTACTGTTATTCGCATATTCGAGTTGCGTGAAAACGAAACGACTGAAAACACTGGAGAATTTCACTCCCTTTAAAATATGGATCAAAATACATACCGGCTCTACAGGCTCCGGGGGTAAGGAGTCGTTTGATCGGCCCGGTCTATATTTGAATGTTTGATCGAATGGAACCTTGTTTAACCACCGGCGTATGCGCCATTGCGAAATTGCTGCCGAAAATTCATTTATTCTGTATGCACTCCTGTATATCTTTACACATGGTATACCTCAGATCCTGCATTTTGCGAAAACGCTCCGGTTCTTTTTCATATTCACTTCGGCCGTATACTATTCTGGATAATTTGTCGGTACAATCTCTCAGGTACCGAATTCGGCCTTTGGCACGGGGCATATCCTGGAGAGAAGAAAATCCATTGCAACCAGACGAGACACACTTCGGCCGACGACATCTTCGCTAAATTTTGTGAGCTTGAACCTCATTGCCACCCAAAAATATGCCTTTTTTCGGCGTTTTGTACCTATAATGTGAATTTTTTGAAAAAATCAGACAAACACCTTTGGGCATGGCTACCGAGAATACTATTTTTGTGTTTGCCTATTCACACCATCACTTTTTCAGAAGTGTGTACATGAAAGATCAACCAAAATCGCAAGAAAAACTGATCGGCGAACTGTGCGCCTTGCATTCACTTCTTGCTCAAGACCTTTGTTCAACAAATCGGTCTTCAGCTAACATTCCAACATTCTCCTTTGGCGACGCCTCAAAAGGGGATACGAAGATTTCAGACATGATAGACTATGCCCTAAAGCGTCAGAGGGCCCTGGAATCCATTTATGCGATGGCGACCGCATTCGGTACATCCCTGCAATCCCTAAACGATCAGATCATACTTAATACTATAGATGTGCTTCACGCCTCATTCGCGGCAATTGGACGAATCGACGGTTGGCAGATCAAAGAGTATTCGCAGCTGTCCAACAGCAGCATCACTCACCAGTACGATTTACCGGTTGAAGGACATTTCTTTGAACCACCGGTCGTTGAGAAGAAGAACATCACTTTGAACGGAGATTTGGAGAGCCAACTCTCATCCGAGTTATGCCGTAAGTACCGCTCCTATCTTGGGGTGCCACTTGTACACAGAGGCGGTGCGATTTGCGGAGTCATTATAGTGATGGATAAGGAAGAGCGGCGGTTTACCGAGTACGAGATACATCTGGTGGAAATATTTGCCCGCTACTACAGCCATGAGGTCGAACGGGAGATACTGACTCAGCAGCTACGCCAGTCTCAGGAGATGAGAATGCTTGGTCAGCTTGCCTCGGGAGTCGCTCATGAGGTGAGAAATCCCCTTAACGCGATCGTTGCTCTTACCGAGGCGATGCATCAGGATCTTGGTCACTTTCAGGATTTTTCCGAATACCTGCATCATATCAAATCACAAGTCGATCGGCTTACCATACTCATGAGCGACCTGCTCGAACTTGGAAGACCTGCAGATTTAAGACATATGCATCCGTTTTCCATTCTTAATGTTTTGCAGGACAGCATCGGATCATGGAAAATGACCTCGCGCTACGGGGATAGAAACGTAGTAATCAATCACTCGGAATCCTCTCCACACTGCCGTATCATGGGAGATCAGGATCGCCTTAACCAAGTCATATTCAACCTCCTGGAAAACGCCTGCAACCACTCTTCACCGGATACGAACATCTTTGTAGAGCTGACTCAGGACGGGCACGATCAGGTTCAGATATCTGTAATCGACAGAGGTTGCGGTGTCGATCCTTGCCACATTGAAAATCTTTTCGAGCCTTTTTTCACCACTCGCCGAGGCGGAACCGGTTTAGGATTGGGCATAGTAAAAAGAATCATAGAGAGTCACAACGGCACGATAAACATAACCAATAACAATCCGCCTCCCGGAGCACGGGTCATAATTAGGCTACCAGCGGTTACCTACTGACACTGACCTTAGGGAAATTAAACCCCAAGAAGCTGCACGATTCTCATGCGTGACATGTTTGCCTGCATAATCATCGAAAGTGATGCCTGTTGGCGTATTTCGCTATTTACCATCCGGCTCATCTCCTCGGCGTCATTTGCACTATTAAGCGTCGATTCATAGGCGTTGTTGTTTTCTAAGAGGCTGCTGTTGAGTGTCTTCTGCGACTCGACGGAGCGGATAAACCCGGTTGTTTTACCAAGATAATCAAGCGAATTGCCGTACTGGGTTTCTACAAGCTCCAGTGCCTTCTCCTTTGTGTTTTCCGCTCCTCCAGTGATGTCCAGAACAGATGTATCCACTATTGCTATGTCCGAGAAAGTGATATTCAAACTATTCTCAGGATTTTTTGGGTCCAGTGAAATGCTTTCCAGGGTAGAGGTATTCTGAATAAGAGCTTGTCCTTCGTAATGAGATGAATCTATGATACGATCTATATCCTGCTTAAGCGCATCATATTCAGATTTCATAACCTGTTTTTCTTCCTGACTTGTTTCCTGATCCCAGTACATGGTAGTAAGCTCTTTCATTCGCCTGAGATTTTGGGTGATCATATCTCCGGCGGTCTCTGCAACATCCAGCATCCCTCCCACTCTTTCAAGATTCTTATTGATTAAATTGTACCCGTTACGATCCTGTCGTAAACTCTGCACTTTCATGAAATCGGATACGCCGTCTTTTGGTTGACGTAACTTGATTCCTGTGGCTATCCGATTGAGTGATTCCGACAAAGTGGAACGCGAAGAGTTGTATGTTCCGATTAGACGCAGTGCGTTTGTGTTAAGACCACTGACCATCTTACACCTCCCTTGTATATATCCGTCGCTTCCCTGCCTCCTTATCGGGCTTCCCCTCCCGATAAAAGGACCGGCGATCTTTTGTTATAGCTTCCCCAATTTATTTATCGACATGTTTCGGATTTTCTTTAGTTTTTTTTTTCGCCAACTTGAATGTCCATAAAAAGAGGCGACCTTCTCTATGGAAGATCGCCTCTTGTTTTTAGCTTTGGGACAGTATCTTACATGTACAGTCTCAAGATACCCTGCTGAGACATGTTCGCCTGCGACATCATAGATACTACCGCCTGCTGACGAATAGACAGATCTGTTTGCCTGGCCATCTCCTGGGCATCGTTTATATCGGTTATGGACGATATTACCGACTTTTTGCTCTCTATCACGGTATCCGTAAAGTTTACCTGACGGTCCACCGCTTTATCCATTCTCTCGGCCCCGACCAGAAATTCTACCGCCTTATCGATTTCCCCCTGAATCGCGTTCAGGTTGGTAGATGTCGATCCGGTTGAGGCGGATGGAGTTTTTATAGCGGTTGCTTCGGCGTTTGCCAGTGTACCCTGACTGTAGAAATCAACCACAAAATTCTGTGTACCGGCTCCCGCGTCCACATCTATAGTTGCGACCGAGCCTGTAGCATACACATCACTATTATTGGATATGGTTTGGGTGATAGACTTCTGAAGCGCTTTAAATTCTGCTTCAAGCGCACTTTTCTCATCGTCGTCGGAAGCAGCATAGTAGTCGGATGCTATTGTTTTGAGGCTCTGGAGATCTTCATAAACGACGGTTCCTACTTCCACCGCCTTGGAAGTATCTGCTTTAACATTCAAAAGCGACTCTTTAATTCCCTCGTATTTGCTGATCTCATTTTCGAGATTGTTGGCCCGTACATAACCCGAGAAATCATCACTGGGTTTTTGTATCTTCTTACCCGAGGCAATACGCCCCATTACATCCGCCAACTCCTTGTTATTAGTGGTGTAAACTCCGGCTAATGATTGGTTGAGATTATTTATCCCGCCCAGCATACGCACCTCCCCTTGGTGAATTTTTTAACCACCGGCGACAAAGCTTCCCCTCTTTGCCGGGTGATTGTATTAAAGAAAAAAAACGCCCCGTTTTTCCCCTTTTGAGTTATCGGCAGAATCGGTGAAAACTTTAGTACTTT
This sequence comes from uncultured Fibrobacterota bacterium, assembly GCA_964586285.1. Classification (GTDB taxonomy): domain Bacteria; phylum Fibrobacterota; class Chitinivibrionia; order Chitinivibrionales; family CAYFVL01; genus CAZPHU01. The sequence goes on from CAZPHU010000130.1 coordinate 4,684, forward strand.
TGTTTAAAAACTTTTTTAGTGGTGAATAATCGCGGAAAGCAGTTCATGCATCGGATAGAACCGCTTGAATTGTTCGTAAGTTTGGGCGGCACGTTCGGCGATTCGATTTTCATCCGAAAGCCATTCCATACATGCCTTTTCCAACGAATCGTATCCGGCCAGAGCGACATCTACACTCTGGTATGGATAGATTGGTGAACTCTCTGAGAGGATAAAACAACCATTATTTAGCAGATAGGATACCCGCACCGCTTCAAAAACTTGAGCCTGATAATTATGAATGTTCAGAATTATTTTCGATCTGGCTATATTCATATCACGTTCTTCGCCGTAAACGCCGAAAAGAGTTTGCAATCGAATACCTCTGGAGGCGATTTTTTGAAGCATTTGGCGCCTTCTTTGGTTTATCGAACCGAAGAAAAGAACATCAATGTCTTTGGATTGTTGGGGGATTTTTTCTAATCCGCTGTGATAGCCCACGGGAAGATGTCTGGCGGCAAGCCCTTTCTTGCGCAAAAATTCGATATTTTCCACGGCATAATCCCAGATTTGTTCGGCCTTTGCCAGAATATTAAGGATTCTATCGGAAAGAACTCCTTCTTTATCGCTTAACTGCTCAAGCTGCCACGGTATATATCGCACCCCGTTAAAAACATCAGGCGAGCTTACCAAATGATAGCCCAGTAAGATATTTACCCGGTCGGATGCAAGCTCATTGAGTTTAAGGTCACATTCATATCCCATATCCCTGAGCGTGAGCAAAAGAAGGGTGGCGACTTCCAGAAAAGCATAACTGTGCTTATATCCTCGCGGAACGACAATACACACTCTAAAAGAATCTCTCATATGCAGATCTTCCAAAAACAGGATTACAAATATAAGTTACTTGATTATTGACAGATATGTCTCATGACTCATTCTTTAGCCGAGCGAAGCGCAATCGGAGCTTTAGAAAAAAAGCATCGCCACGCTTGCTTCTGCTTAGGCCATCTTTTATAATAGAAATCTCGTTCAAATTGCTGGTCCGTTCGACTTGTGGTTAGGACTAAAGAGTTTCATTCCTGAAACAGGGGTTCGATTCCCCTACCGACTACCAAAAGGGACTTCTCGGCAATCGCCTGAGAGTCCATTTTTTTTTATCCGCCGAGGCTAGTTTTCATTCTACCAGAGATGCCATTTTTTCCGCCATCTCGCTCATCTCTTTTGGCTGATCGTGAAACATCTTCGATGATACAAATCCCTCGCCAATTACATTCGCCCCTTGTTGAGCAGCGGCTTTTTTTATCATCGAAACGGCTCTGTTTCCACCCATAAAACGCATCGGGAAACTCATGGTGATAAATGTCATTACCTTCTTTTCTTCGAGCCCACCCATTTGTTTGAAGCATTCCGTAGTTATCGGAGTTGCCGAAAAAGCCCAGACCGGCCCTCCCACCAGTATATAATCAAAAGTGGAACAGTCGGGCAGGTTAATGATTTTAAAATTTTTTATCTTGCTCATATTCGACGGATTTACAGCCGGATCGGTCTCCAACTGAACCAAAGTAACCTCATGGCCATTCCGAGAGATTTTACTCTCGATTTCTCGAGCAAATTTAAGAGTAGTTCCGGTGTGCGAGTGCACTAGTATACCAACCTTCACGCAAAACCTCCATTTGAAAAACGGTTTGCAGTCAAATCTATCAGTCACCCTAAACCATAACCCTTAAATAGTGTAAGCCGGATTAATATGCAAATGATTTTTTCTGAATCGAAAATGAGCGTGATATTTGCAAGCCTCGCACCAGTTTTTCCCAAAACCAATGACTTTGGCTCCTATCACCGGCATTAAAGATCGGAGGTTTTTCGCTCATTTGGTTACGGGACTCATTCAAAAGCGTACCTGGATGGAGGACTGCGCTATTTGCCTTTATCGGATTTGACAAAAATTGTTGTACCCCCGACATCCTGGATATTGCTACAAGAAACGGTATAATGCAGATAATCGGCGCTTCAACATCACTGGTGCCGCAAGGGGGTGAAAACATCACAGATACAATAAACAGAGGACTAACTCATATCTAGAGGTCAATATATAACCTCTACGACGTACCATATCTATATCTATAATTCATAGCATATTCTGTTGAACATGCTTCTAATTTGCTCAATAGTTCGGTTCCCATTTTTTCCCAGCTGTATTGCTTTGACAGCAAATAGTTGTTCGTACTCCATTTTTTGTACCGGTCGAAACTTGAATTGTAAATTTTCATAAACGAGTCAATGATTTCTCTATCATCTTTGGCTATAAACCCATTCTCACCTGTTTTCATTGATATTCCGGTAGCCCCCTCTTCGTTGGTAATAACCGGTGTACCGGTGCAATATGCTTCCAATATCTTGTTTTTCATTCCACTTCCTAAAAACATGGGCACCAGTAGAACTTTTGCATTTTTATAATAATGAAAAACACTTTTTACGTTTCCGTAAACCTTTACCCCCTCGACCTCTCTCTCATACTCCATTATTTGCTCATCGGGGTTTCGCCCTATAATATGAAATTCCAGCTCGGGTATTATCTTCTTAATTTCCGGCCAGATTTTTTTCACTATATATTGGATAGAGTTTCTATTTGGCTCATAATTAAGACTGCCGCAAAAAATGACAACTTTTGATTTCCATTTTTCCTTGATATAGTCATCATTGAAATGGAGTTTGGTTGGAGTACTTACACCATTTCCTATGGTTACTACTTTATTTTTTCTCAAAGTTTTCTTAATGCATTTTGCATCCTGTTGCGTTATTGCCGATATGATCAGCTCTTGAGGTATAAATCTCCGCTTAGTGTTTTTTAAATGAATTGTATCCAGATAAAAACATAGTTTTTTTCTCAGGTTTTTTGTTTCTCTGATATTAGATTTTAGTTGGCGCAATATCGAATCGCAGAAATCGCACAGTACAGGATGTCCATAAAAATATCTTCCATAATAGACATACGTATCGAGTCCAAAACATAAACCCACATCATATAACTCGTCATTATTATCATGCAACAGTCTGTCGAAATCATAATAATGTTTGTATTGCGTGAAAAGTAAATCTCCCGTGCGAAACACCAGCGAATAGATATAGTTCAGAAGATCAAACCTGTAAGAGCCGTAATTTTCGGATGTAGATTCACATATATTACAGTTTGGAAATGTTTTCCTTAGGTTTTTGTTGTCTCCCGGTGCATAAATGATCAGGTCGTTACTTCTTGCCAGTTCCCGAGTCAGTCCGACAAACCTGGTCGCCCACCCTGACGTAAGACCTCTGAAGGGTTCGTTAATGACAATTTTAATAATCATTATTCTCTTTTCCTTTTACTTGTTCTTTTTTTAGGTGAATGATTTAATATCCCGATCTTTTACGCGCTTACTGATCCATAGTCGCAACACAAAAGATTGTTCTGTAGAAATATGGTATAGGATTTAAAGTTCGGGCAAAACTCGGCGAGACCTCTAGAGAGAGACGCCAAAAATAAAAGCAAGAAATATGCAAATACTTCTACGGCGACATGCGGTTTTCTCAATAAATAAGGGGCGGGATAAATCAGGAAAAAACATATTCCGGGCATGAGATTTGCCGAATCATTTAAGCAATGAAAATAAAAGTTAACTAAAAGTTTCCCACAAATCTCAACTCCACGGGGTACGGATTATGAATAAGAAAGTAGGCCTGGTTTCGATACCCTGTTATTATAATTTTGGTACTCAGCTTCAATTATATGCTCTGCAGACCTCAATCGAAGAACTGGGATACTCTTGTGAGGTAATCAACTATGTGAAAGATTACAGACCTCCTCCACAGCATTTTTCCCGTAGGCTTTCAAATGTCGTGAAAAACCCGCATAGGCTGATCCTGGGTTCAGCGGATCGTTTCTATAGACACTACCAAAGGGAGAAGAATAAACATAACCTGGAATTGTCCAAACAATTTGAACGTGAACGGTTACACCTTTCAAGAATCAAGTACACCAGAATCGAAGAGCTGGAAGAATCCCCGCCTCGGTGTGAGGCTTTTGTGGTCGGCAGCGATCAGGTTTGGCACCCCGGCGGACATTTAGGTGAAGATGCGTTTTTTCTCACCTTCACCGATTCCAGTCGCAGAATCGCCTATTCACCAAGCCTTGGCGTCTCAAAAATCCCCCCGGAATCCGTATCCTGGATAAAGCAAGGATTGCAGGGAATGCGCTTTCTATCGGTTAGAGAATCAACGGGCGCAAAGCTCATACAGGATGTCAGCGGCCGAACCGCTGAAGTCGTTGTAGATCCCACGCTGCTCATCTCTTCGGATCATTGGAGGGCAATGGCAAACAGAATTGAAACTCCGAAAAAGTATGTATTACTTTATGCTCTTTGTGGGGATTCATATATAAGACGATTCTGCAGGAAAATCGCAAACAAGCTCAACTGCTCCATCGTGGTTTTACCCAAACATGCACGTGATGTATTGTGGTTTTCGGGTCGAGTGGTGCGCGCTTTTGATATTGGACCAGCTGAATTCCTCAGTCTTTTTTCAAACGCAGAGTTCGTTGTAACAGATTCTTTTCATGGTACGGTATTTTCGATTCAATTCCAAAAGCCTTTTTATACATTCAGAAGATACGACGATCCTGCACAATCGGCAACGTTTTCCAGAATAACCGATCTTCTTGAAAAACTGGGGCTGGAGCAGCGCATCGCATCAAAGACATCTTTGCCTGATCAACCCTTTACGCCTGTTAATTATAAAGAAGCTATGCCCAGATTAAGACAGTGGGTGGAACAATCCAGACAGTACCTCAGTGCCTCTCTGGAAGCTGCTACATCGAGGGATAATCAGGCGACCTGAGTTAGTTTTCGAGTATCGCAGAAACATGAATACTTGCCGTTTAGGGCACCGGCAAAAGGCCTCCGGTTGCCCAAACATAAAAGGGCGGGAGAGACATGTTGTCCTTTATGTATTGGGCCTGGGCTTCTGCGTTCCAGGCGCACCACCGGGAGGTTATCAGTCTTCGAGATTTTTTCTTGAGGATTTACTTGGCAAAACTTTCAT
>CAZPHU010000131.1:0-9725 GCA_964586285.1 uncultured Fibrobacterota bacterium
CTCGGTACATGAGCGCTGCACGGTCAGATGGGAGGGTACGGGGCGACCGTCAAAAAGCGCCTCGAGGGCCGGTTTTGCCAATCCCTCCATACAGATAACCTCGGTACCCAGTGAACGAAAAACTTCTTTGGGCTTTTCACCCGCCTGTTCCACCAGGATGGTATGGCAGTCGTGAAGCGTTTTAGCCAGATCAAGCCAGCGCTGATTTCCATCTCCGGGGGCGGGAGCGGTTCTCGTCTCGACAACCCTCGGTCCGTTGTCTCCTTTGGCAAATACGGTAAATTCCCGGGCACTGCCCAAATGCTGATTGACCAAAAAACCCTCAAGCGTCGCTACGGCTACATGCGGCTTTTGAGCACGCCCTACTTGTAAAGCTTTACCGGAATGTGCCTGCAGCAACTCCTCCGCTTTAACCGGTTGACACTTGCCCAGCAGCCCGGCCGCATCGGCTCGACATCTTTGACAATGTGTCATTTGCGGGATATACTTCTCGGCGATTTTTCTTATCTCCGACATCATTTCCTTGGACGGCTCCTCTGCATTCTCCAGATCCGATCCCCGTGCCGGGAAAAGAGGCATGCAATTCATGATGTCGACTTTCAGCTCGGCCATTTTCCGGGCGATTTCCTCTATATGATGATCGTTAATGCCCGGAAGTACAATGGTGTTTACTTTTGTCATGATGCCATGATCTTTCAACAGTTTTATCGCCGTGAGCTGGGCATCGATCAGACGGGCGGCGCCGGCCTCTCCGCGCAAAACCCGGGGATGGTCTCGTACCCAACGGTAAACGTTTGCCCCCACCTTCGGATCAATCGAATTGACGGTTACCGTTACGTGACTTACACCCAGACGGGCAAGCTCCTCTACATGCGGCGCAAGGTTTAAGCCGTTTGTTGCCAGGCAAAAAAGCATCTCGGGGAAATGATCGTGTACCAGCCGAAGCGTTTGGAGTGTCGGTTCGGGATCGGCAAACGGATCCCCGGGCCCCGCGATACCCACCACCGAAATCTCAGGCATTTCCTTGAGAAGATCCTTAAGATAGCTGACCGCCTCCACCGGACTCAGCGTCGCCGTGGTTACTCCCGGACGGTTCTCATTGGCGCAATCGTACCGGCGATTGCAGAACCGGCATTGAATATTGCACTTGGGTGCGACCGGCAAGTGAACGCGTCCATGTCTGTGACGGGCAGCTGCATTGAAGCACGGGTGGCGAGATATGTCCTTCATCGTGATCTCCTTCCGAGACAATTGGATTCTCCGCTTTATAAAAGCTCACTTAATTGCTGTATATCATAGGTTCAAACATTTACGTATTCCTAACACCCTCATTCTTGACCATTGCTTCTCCGACTTTGTCTGATTGCACAAGGACTCTTTTCCAGCATTCCATCCTGCTTCGAAACCAACCCTGGCGCGTATAGAATTCGTGGGCACTTTTATTTTCGCTATCGGCCAGCAACTGAACCTGTTGACATCCCTGTTCGCGAGCCCATCTGGTCAAAGCGGCAAGTATACGTCTTCCGGCACCGCGCCTGCGCCAATCATCGGCGACAATGATATCTTCGATAACACCGGAAAACCCCCCTACGGCCGTACTTACGCGTATCTGGCAGGTTCCCATACCGATAATCTTCTCGGCATATTCCGCAACCATCACGGCGGCATCTCCGTGCATCGCCCGGCAGATTAACATCTTAAGCCCCCGAGACTGAAGGTCGGGACTCCAGCTGAAATCTTTTTCAATGGCGAAAAGATTTCGAAGCAGTGTCGTCATTTCCGTAACGTCATCGAGTGAAGCACACCTGACTGTCAATCCCGTGCCCATAAGTTTAGTCCTGTTAGTATGTCATGTATCCGACTTGAGAACGATTTTGTACGTTTTCTATGATCGCGTTGACTATTCTGTCGAAAAGCTCCTGAGTTCCGTCATACAAAAGATGCCGCACACGCTGTGAACCAATCCGATCCTGTATGGGAAAGCCGACTCGTATCAGCGGAATGTTTTGTTTGGCGGTAAACGAGTAGCCCTTGCTGTTTCCGATCACCAGATCCGGGTTGAGCTCTTTGGTGCGGGATGCGAGCAGTTCAAAGTCCGCGTCATCGAGTATCTCAACGTTTCTATCTATATAAAGCTTGTTCATCTCTTCGGTAAAACGGTGCGAAAGAGCCCCGGTGGCACACAACACCACATCGATGCCGATTTCGGACAAAAAACTGCACAGCGAATACACCAGACCTGGATCTCCATAGACAACCGCTTTTTTCCCATACAGATACTTGTGACCGTCAATGTATGAGTCCACCAGACGCATCCTCGCGGAGCGCAGGGCGTCGGGCATAGGGTTTCCGGAAAGAAGCTCGAGGTATTCCATGAACCGGTCAGTCAAGTCGAGGCCGATCGGCAGCGGCTGCATGTAGCGGCTGCAAAAGCATCGGTTAACCAAAATGGAGGAGGAAACGGTTGTGTTGCTGCAGAAGGTGTCATATTCGACAACCGCTCGGGCGCCCCCGACAGATCGAAGATCCTTTATGGGTGTTCCTCCCGCCGGCAGCTTTCGGTATACATCCCATGCACCCCCGTCCAGAGTGTCGGAGTAGTCGGGAAGCATCATCGAGTCAAGCCCCCATCTCTCAAATACGTCCTTGAGGTGACGAATGTCGGCGGGAGAAACCATGCCCGGAAGCACAACGACCTTGGATGTCGGCTCGCATGGTTTTGCGTACCGGTCGAGTATCGCACTGACCGCATCGGTAAACCCCTCCACGTGGGTGCCGCGAAAACTGGGGGTGTTTACTCCGATTATATCGGTACGGCGGCCCTGCTCCGTCGCGGCAAATTCACGAATGTAGCCGGAAACATCCTCGCCGATTGTTTCCGCAAGGCAGGTTGTCGCCACACCAATGACATCCGGCGAGTACTGTGCTATCAGGTTTTTCATGGAGGTGATAAACTGTTCCCGGCCCCCAAAGATCGCGGTGCTTTCATCGAAACTTGATGACGCTATGTCAACCGGTTCACGGAAATGACCGATCATGTATCGGCGAATATAGGTGGAGCATCCTTGAGAGCCGTGAAGAAGAGAAATCGCATTCTCGATTCCTTTGAATGCCAGTGACGCACCCAGCGGTGCACACAGTTTACAGGAGTTTTGCGTGGCCACCTGATCGCTTTTTTTATTTTTTGCCTTCATCGCTACTTTTTCCTTTCGCTTCTCCGCGGGGCAAAACGCCACACCGGACTCATAACCGTAGAGTGGACCTCACGGGCAAAGTTTGCCATTCCGCGAAAACCCGCCAGTGCGGTTTTGCGTTCATGGTTGTGATCACAAAAACCGATTCCCAGCTTATACGCAATCGGCCGTTCCTTGACACCACCGATAAATAGATCGACGTCTTTTTCCATCACAAATGAAGCAAGCTCCATGGTATTTGCATCATCGACAATTATCGTCTCGGGGGAACACATCCGCGACAACGTCTCGTAATCCTGTTTGTTGCCTGTTTGTGAACCGACAACGGCGGTTTCCATACCAAGCATACGAAGCGATTTTACCATGGAAAAGGCTTTGAACGCTCCTCCAACGTAAACCGCTGCCTTCTTGCCGATCAGATCCTTTCGACAGGATTCGATCACCGCCGAAACCTGTTGCACCTCACTACGCACCACATCCCGGGTAGCCGCTGAAATCGAGGCGTCGTCAAAATGCTGTGCAACCTCATACAAGGCCCGGGCGGTATCCTCAATCCCAAAGTAGGACACTCGGATGTATGGAATCCCGTATTTTTCTTCCATGTGCCTGGCCAGATGAATCATCGAGCCGCTGCACTGAACCACGTTTAAAGCGGCCCCGTGGGAGCGTTTGATATCATCGACTCGCCCGTCCCCGGTGATCGTGGCAACCACCTCGACACCCATGCGTTCGTAATAGTCTTTTATGATCCAGGTCTCTCCGGCAATATTAAAATCGCCCAGAATATTTATACTTTTGGGGGAAATCCCCGTTGTCGATCCGGTTCCCACCAGAGAGGCAAGCGCCGCGCATGCCGCTTTATACCCATCCATCTTTGTGCCTCTGAAGCCTTCGGAATGAACCGGTATGACCGGGATCGAGTGTCGGGCGGCGGCTTTTTTGCAGATCGCTTCCACATCGTCGCCGATGATTCCGACGATGCAGGTTGAATACACAAATACCGCCTTGGGACAGTATTTGTTTACAAGCTGATCGATGGATGCCGCCAGTTTCGGTTCTCCGCCGTGTATAACGTCTAGTTCACGTAAATCACTGCAAAAGGACATGCGATGCAGCTGGGGACCCGATGACAGCGAGCCGCGGATGTCCCATGTGTAAGCGGCGCAGCCGATGGTACCATGAATCAGATGAACCGCGTCACTAATCGGATAGAGCACAACGCGTGAACCGCAAAATACACACGCGCGCTGGGACACCGTTCCGGCGGTAGACCGACGCTCGCATGCGATGTTGGAGGTTGCCGCTGCACGGGTGCGCATTATCTGCTTTTGGCGTTCATCGAGTATTACATGTGTCGTTTCCATATTTCACATCACTTTTGTTACCGGTTTAGTGGGGGGTAAATGAGAGCCGCCGAAAGCGGCTCTCCCCCAGCCACCCTTTGATACGGTTACATCACCAGTTCAAAACTTTCCTCCGGAGCGTCTCTGTCCTGACGATCCATCAACACACCGAGAATCTTCTCCATAATCCGCATGCCTCCGGTATACCCGACCATGGGAAAGTATGAATGACCGATTCTGTCAAGTATTGGAAAACCCATGCGGACAAATGGAATATCCTCGTCGCGCGCAATGTATTTGCCGTAAGTGTTTCCGATAAGTAAGTCGACCGGTTCGTTTTTGATCATCTGATGCAAAAGAAACAGATCCGCCCTCTCACCAAACTTTACCTGAATGTCGGGCACCGATTCACCGGCAATCTCCATGATCCGCTTTTCAAAAGCCTTTCCGGGTGTTCCGGTTATTACATAGACAGGTTTCATGTCTAATTCAACCAAAAACTCCGTCAAAGGGATGAGCATGTCCGGATCTCCGAACAGAGCCACTCGCTTACCCGAAAGATACTGTTGCATATCTGTGATTATGTCAACCAGTCGGCCGCGTTCTTTTTCCAGTTCGGATGGAATAGCTCTGCCGGACATTTCGGATAGAGCCATGATGAATCGGTCTACAGCACTTAACCCCATAGGAAAATCTATGACATTGGTCGGTACTTTACATTTAGCATCAAGCTCCCGAGCCGCCGCTTCCGTACACCACTTACCCAAAGCAAGAGCGCCCGCTGCTTCACCTGTACTCATAAGCTCCTCGACCGTAACACCACCCTCGGGATAATAAGAGTAGTGACCGGTTTGGGGAGAGTCGAAAACATCCGTCATGTCGGGAAAAAGGATGTGCTTGATTTTCATCAGATCCAATATCCGGTGAATTTCACGCATGTCCGATGGTTCCATCCATCCGGCGATAATGTCCAGGAAATCGGATTTTTTATTCCCCTGCCTGGCAAATTGAGTCACCATCGCCTTTACCATTGTGCTGTAACCGGTTACGTGTGAGCCGGTATAACTTGGAGTACTTGCGTGTAAAACATATTTACCTTCGGGAATTTTGCCCTCATCACGCGCTTTCATTGTTATCTGCGGAACATCATCCCCGATAGTTTCGGACAGACAGGTAGTGTGCACCGCGATAACCTTCGGATCGTAGATCGTAAAGAGATTGTCTATTGCCTGCACAAGATTGGACTGCCCGCCGAAAACAGAAGATCCTTCCGTAAACGAGCTGGTTCCCGCGATGACCGGCTCCTTATAATGCCGGGTAAGCGTGCTTCTGTGGTATGCGCAGCAGCCTTGAGACCCGTGGCTGTGCGGGATACAGCCGTGTATACCCAGTGCCGCGTACATCGCTCCAATCGGCTGACAGGTTTTCGCCGGATTGACAGTTAATGCTTTACGTTCTTTTATTTCTTTTTTGGTATGCCGTAGCAGCATTTTTCCCTCCTTATCGGTATTCACCAATGGTAGTACCTCATTTGAAAATTGATCGTATCGACTTTCGCATTCACACTTTCGAGGTTTCTGAAGTGTACATCGCCCGAACCTGCGTCTTTTTGGCTGAGTGCCACGGCGGTGTGATCAGCTTCCATATGCGGGTATTTACGGCCCTGTCAATTTCATGATAAAAATTGATCGCACCTTTGAAAGCCGCAAACGGTCCGCCGTAATCATAGCTGTGCAGCTGCTTCAACGGAACTCCCATTTTCTGTATAATGTACTTTTCCTTGATACCTGCACAGAATATATCCGGCTTGTACTTTTCGATTATCGCCTCCGTTTCATGCTGGCTGATGTCGTCTATTACGATACTGCCCCCGGACATCTCGGGCATCATACCCTCATAATCTTTGAATTTCAGCCCCGCCTTCTCCAAAGCCGCAATCTCTTCCGGAGTTTTTCGAGGATTGAAACGCTTCGGGTCAGCTTCCACCGTCAATTCTTCAATGTTACGACTGTCCGCATCTATCTTGATTGTAGGTAATTTCTCCCGCCCTTCGTAATCATCACGGTGAGCAAATTCATATCCGGCCGCTATTGTCTGCATACCTATTTCGTCAAACAGATACTGATAATGGTGAGCGCGACTGCCGCCGACAAAAATCATCGCCTTTTTGCCTTTGGTGCGTTTGATAACCTCTTCACGAGCAGCGTCCACCGCAGGCATTTCCTCAGCAATAACCTTCTCTACTTTCTTTTTCAATTCCTTATCTCCAAAATACTGGGCAATCTTGCGAAGCGTCTTGGCCGATGCCTCCGCGCCGATGAAGTTTACCTTTATCCAGGGAATACCAAATTTCTTCTCAAGCATGTCGGCAACATAGTTGATAGACCTGTGACACATAACCAGGTTGAGATCGGCCATATGGGCCCGAGCGAAATGGTCTATACTGCTGTTTCCACTGAAAGTCGATACCAGTGTAATGCCGCAGCGCTCAAACAGATCCTCAATAAGAAAAGCATCGCCTCCAATGTTATACTCTCCAAGAAGGTTGATCCGAAACTTTCCCGGGGGCTCCGTGTTGTCGTTACCGATGACGTGACGGAATATCTGGTTGTTTGCGATATGATGCCCCGCAGATTGGCTCACTCCCTTATAGCCCTCACAGGAGAAACCAAAAACGTTTATTCCCAGCTTTTCTTTCATTTCCCGAGCGACCGCATGTACATCGTCACCAATTAACCCTACAGGACATGTTGAGAAAATCGCGATTGCCTTTGGATGAAAAAGATCATACGCTTCCTGTATGGCTTCGCGAAGTTTCTTTTCGCCGCCGAATACAATATTGTCCTCCTGCATATCGGTTGAGAAACAATACGGCATATAATTATCACCCTCGGGGCCGGGACTGGTCTGATTACGTCTTGTCAACCAACTGTAGAAAGCGCATCCTATCGGTCCGTGAGTAAGATTTATAATATCCCTGGTCGGTCCAAGAACTACACCTTTACATCCCGCATAGCAACATCCCCTCTGGGTTATAATGCCGGGTACCGTTCTCACATTAGCCTGGATTTCCAGCCCCGCTTGCGGATCGTTGGTGACCATGGATTTCGAACGTTTACGTGCTACCTTGGTAGGGTATTTCTCGACTATCTTAGCCTTTGTTAAATCAAAATTCAGATTTGTTGCGTCGGTACTCATTATTCAATCCCTCCTGAAGAGTCAAGTACGGTGCCTCCGGAGGCACCGGAGACGGTCTCTCCGGTGCGCACGCGGGTTGCTTCCTGTATCGGCATGACGAAAATTTTACCGTCTCCCGCATTGCCGGTCCGGTTTGCGTCTATGATCGCTTTTACCGTTCGTTCGACCCAGTCATCGGATACAATGACTGTGATAAGCCGTTTGGGTACAAGACGCGGACCCGATCCCAGGTGTGTAATCGCTTCCTGGCTTCCTTCTTTCGCGCCCTCAAGTACACGGTAATCTACAATCCCTTTACCGCGGCCCAGGACGCGTCCGGTTGCGGTGAACGAGGTAATACCTACATCGCTCAGCGCCTGTTTGGTTGCGTTGATCCGGTTTATCCGAATCATGGCCATGACTTCTTTCATTTTTCGTCCTCCGATACTTCTTTTACACCTGAGCTGATCGTATAGGATTCCAAAACCGGGGTTACAAATATTTTTCCGTCACCAAAAGCACCTTCACTTCCTGTCCTGGCACGTTCGATTATGGTTTTAATAACAAAATCCTTGTCCTTATCCTTAATAACCGTCAGCAACAACTCCTTGGGTAATTCATCATAAGTAATGTCACCCGCCGTAAGCCCCCGCTGTTTTCCTCTGCCGTACACAGCCACTTTAGTTACCGCCGGATAGCCGGCTTCCAGAAGTCCGGCCATCACCTCATCGGCCTTTTCCGGTCTAATCATTGAGCGAATCATCAGCATTGAGTATCCTCCAGGCAAAAAGTAAATATTTAATTAATTAAACGATACCGAATTCAACGAGAAGCTTTTCGAGATCCTCTATCGCAAGAGGTTTGGGAATGATCTTGAAATCATTGCTGTCGATTTTATCGGCAAGTGCACGATACTCATCAGCCTGCTCATGTTCGGGCTCAAAATCGATAACCGTCTTCCTGTTAATCTCCGCTCTCTGTACCATGTTGTCGCGCGGAACAAAATGAATCATCTGTGTACCCAGACGCTTTGCAAATTCAGCTATCATTTCAGACTCGTTGTCGACTTTGCGGCTGTTACAGATCAGACCCCCAAGCCTAACCCCGCCTGCATCGGCGAACTTTACGATACCTTTGCAGATGTTATTCGCCGCGTACATGGCCATCATTTCTCCACTTACCACTATGTAGATTTCCTGAGCCTTTCCTTCACGAATAGGCATGGCAAATCCTCCGCACACAACGTCACCCAGAACATCGTAAAAGACATAATCCAGCCCCCAGCTGTCGCTGTATGCGCCCAGCTGCTCCAGAAGGTTAATCGATGTTATAATTCCTCGTCCGGCACATCCGACTCCCGGTTCCGGTCCACCCGATTCAACACACCGGGTAGCTCCGTATCCTTCACGAATGATATCTTCCAGCTCCACATCTTCGCCTTCTTCACGAAGCGTGTCCAGTACGGTTTTCTGTGCCAGACCGCCAAGCAGCAGTCGTGTAGAATCCGCCTTGGGATCGCATCCGACAACCATGACCTTTCGCCCCGCCTCCGCAAGACCGGCGACTGTGTTCTGTGTAGTGGTTGATTTACCGATACCACCTTTACCATAGATTGCGATCTTCCTCATAACGTTTACACTCCTTGATTAAAACATCTGTTAAGGTTTTATCGGCGGCCGCCGGTTTTGAATTCGGCATATATTAATGCAACGGGTGTGCCGGCTTTGTGTAAAGCTAATCCACAGGCGTGTTTTGTCGGTATGGAAATAGGTGAAAAATGGCGTTTGGAGCCAATGGAGGGCATTTTTTTACCAAATGGTATTGGAAGGGAGTATTACGTTAACAGCGGCAAATTGGAATGAAACAAGCTTAGGCTTTTGGAACAATAACGTATTTGTCACATAGCTTTGGAACATCTTTGTATACATTCATGTAAAATAATCCAAAAGCGGCTCATATACACATTATAAGCGTGTGTGACAATTTTGTCGCCTTCATAAAGGAAAAGGAA
>CAZPHU010000132.1:0-9476 GCA_964586285.1 uncultured Fibrobacterota bacterium
TTTAAACCCTTAAGAGAGTTCTTAAGGGATTAAAGCTAGTCCGTCCCCGATCCGATCCTCAGATCTGCCGATAAAAACCCGCTTTATTTACTTTCGTTTGCTTGAAGGGCCCTGGGAAAAAGAGAATTCAATCGTGTTGTGATGTCCGGCGGGCCTGGTAACGAAAAGTGCACTTGTTGCAAATAGTCCGGCGAGCCGATTTATCGGGACATTTGGTTACAAATCAAAGGGTGAGGGTAACGATCCATTTGGAACCGGGAATACATTTAGATCACATCCGTTTCAGTCGATCCTTTGAGTTTTTAAACGCCCCCTGCTCATATGCTGAGAATAGCTAGAAAACACGCACCAGCGTGGCCCCCGCTCCCCCATCCCTGGGCGAGGCCGGTGCGTAGGAGCGAATATAGGGACGAAGTTCGTGGGCCAGCATCATTTTCACCAGATTCTTAAGCACCCCTCCTTCTTCGGAACGGCTGTGCAGTCCCTGACCGTGGATTATTAGAAGCTGGTTTATGCCACGGTTGCGGCAGCGCCGAATACTTGCACGTATCATCGATTCTGCCTGCTCCTGTGTTTTGCCGTGAAGGTCGAGGGTCAGGCGATAGCTGCGTTTTCTCTTTTCTACGAAAGGCTTGAGCCTTTTTTGCTGCTCATTTGTCCGGCTGTCCTTGTCAACTACCCCATATTTATCGAGAAAACGCAGTATCTGCTCATGACGTTTTTTTTCCAGATCACTCATACAATCAAGATCTTCCGCCGGCCGACTATACCAACTCTCCCTTATCCATCCAGAGCTGCCCGTCCAGCCATACCGAGGGACTCTTAATTATACCGTCAAGGTGCATCGGTACCTGAACCTTTCCTCCCATGGATGCGTTGTCGCCGATTGCCAGATGAACCGTTCCCTTCACCTTTTCATCCTCGAGAATATTCCCGCTTATCAGGGCCGACTCCAGTGTACCCACACCAAACTCAGCGATATTTCGCGATTCCTGCCCATATGTACGAAAAAGCCTCTCCAGCTGTCGGCCGCAGGGGTTTCCTTTGACCGAACGTACCATCCCGCCGGTTACCGTTATTTCAAGCGCAGTGTCAAGCAGCCCCACAAGTGGAAAAGATCCGTCAAACACGAGTCTCCCCTCACCGGTCCCCTCCATCGGAGCCATATAAGCTTCGCCCGCCGGAAGGTTGCCAAAGGCCCCTTTTGCATCTATCTTGCCGTCGTCGGGCTTGGCCTGACGTCCTCCCGTTTCGAATGAGAAGTCGGTTCCGGCATCCGTCTGTATATGAATTTTCCTTGCCTGACTAAGTTGCGCAGCAACTTTTCGGGTATATATTCCAAGCCGGGTCCAGTCGGTTTTCATTGTTCGCAAGAAAACGTCGGGCTCGATGCCCGGTAAGGTGGCGATTCGAGTCCCGCGTTCGCAGGCGTTTCTGCGGGCCCTGGTGTGCGACAGTGATTTGCTTGTAGGCATAACCGCCACATCAAACTGCCCAAACCACTCTCCCGTAGGCTCCGGAGGCTCATTGCCGTTTTCACGTCGCGGAGAGATCTGCACCATCACCGCTTCCCGACATCGCTTTCGCCCCACTTCCCAGAACGCCCGACCGATCTCAAAGCAGGGAGGATCGCAGACAACAAGCAGCCTCTCCTGACGACCCAGTTTCAGGCAATTTCCCAATGCTATATCAGCACACTCTTTCATTTCCTCAAACATAGTTTCCTCTTTTCTTAAACATGTGTGCATAACCCGCAATTTATACCAATAATATGCACGACAGAGCATCCGAGCTCGGTGTGCCGCCATCTCTACTCTTCCGGCTTCATTTTTTCCATAATCATACTCTTCCACCTGCCGAATTCGCCGGCAAGAATGCGCCGTCGGGCTTCACGGATGATTTGAAGGTAGAAATGAATGTTGTGATATGTAATCAACCTAATGGCCAGAATCTCTCCCGCCTGAAACAGGTGACGAAGATAGGCGCGACTGAAATTCTTGCAGGTATAGCAATCACACTCCGGATCCAGCCCCTTGTCGAATATACGGGCGTGCTTGGCGTTTCTTATGTTTACTTTTCCACCCCAGGTAAAAGCTCCGCCGTTTCGGCCGTTTCGAGTCGGAATCACACAGTCGAACATGTCTACTCCCCGCTCTATGGCCTCCAGCATATTCTCCGGAGTCCCCACTCCCATCAGGTATCTTGGTTTGTCCCTGGGAAGCAGACTTGCCGTATAGGCAACGATCTCATACATATCTTCCATGGCCTCCCCTACCGCGCAACCGCCGATTGCATATCCGGGCAAATCCATTGCCACAAGCTCTCTGCTGCATAGGGCCCGAAGCTCCGGGTAGGTAGCCCCCTGAACGATACCAAACAGCGCCTGGGGGTATCCGAAATGAAACGGTATCTGCGCGTGGGCTTTCACACAGCGCTCAGCCCAGGCCAGAGTCCTGGTAACCGCCCGCTTTATGTGCTTAGGATCGGCACCCGCCGGCGGGCATTCATCAAACATCATGATTATATCGGCCCCCAGGTTGTGCTCTATCTCCATCACACTCTCCGGAGAGAAAAAACGCTTTGATCCGTCCACATGCGACCGAAACCAAACTCCTTCGTCGGTTATTTTGGAAATATCCCGGAGACTAAATACCTGAAATCCTCCACTGTCGGTCAAAAGCGCTCCAGGCCAGTTTTCAAAGGCATGAAGCCCCCCTGCCTCACGTACAAGATCATCTCCGGGGCGTAGATGGAGATGATAGGTGTTGGCCAGGATAATTGATGCTCCACATTGCACAAGCTCATGAGGAGACAGGGACTTAACCGTTGCCTGAGTGCCCACAGGCATAAAAATGGGTGTTTCGATTGTTCCATGCGCAGTGACGAATTTCCCCGCGCGAGCCTGAGATTGTCCGTCTTCTTTTTCTATCGTGTAACTGAATACCTCTTGGGTCATGCTTCCTCGCTATGTTTTTTTCTGAAAAACAAAAAATACAATCCGACGCCGCTTCCGTTTGAGCAGCGGGCACTCTAAAAGCGTGTTTACAGACGTTAAGATACACTGAATTGTATTTTTAAACGTATTAAAGTACTATTAAAAGGAGTTTTGCGACTGGGCCAAACTCCTTACGTCGGTAAGTATCCTTGATTGACGCTTACGGTTTTCGTATCTTTAGATGGTTCAAATGAAACAATCCCCGGTAGAGGATAATCGATTATTTAGATTTATATATCCTTTCCCGAATCTACTCTAAACCAAAGGTTCGCGATGAGCACTGTGTATGAGGAAAATTCCGTGAAATTGCTCGATTCAGTTAACTTTCCCGAAGATCTTCGTGCTTTAAAACAGAACCAACTCCCACTTCTCGCCTCCGAGATCCGGGATTTCATGATTGAAGCGGTTAGCAAATGCGGCGGACATCTGGCTCCGAGTCTGGGAGCTTGCGACCTTGCCATTGCTCTTCACTACTGCTACAACACTCCGGAGGACAAGATTGTCTGGGATGTAGGCCATCAGGCCTATGCTCATAAAATTTTGACCGGACGAAAAGAGCAGTTCTCAACCATCCGTCAGTACGGCGGTCTGAGCGGTTTCCCCCGTGTGTCCGAAAGTCCCTACGATGCGCTTTCGGTCGGGCATGCATCGACTTCCATTTCGGCAGCGCTGGGCATGGCGCTGGCACGGGACCTGAAACAAGAAAAAAACAATGTCGTAGCGGTTATCGGAGACGGTTCGCTGTCCGGGGGGCTTGCGCTTGAAGGTCTCAACAACGTCGGGTCCACCAACACCAATCTTACGGTTGTGCTCAATGACAACAAGATGTCGATCAGCCGCAATGTAGGAGCACTTCACAGATATCTGACCCGTATGCTGACCGACAGAAGATTCAACAAGCTGCGCAAGGATGTCTGGGATATGCTTGGCAATATGTCGGATGTGGGCAAGCGGATTCGATCGGTTGTCTCCAATATCGACGAAGCGGTCAAGCATATGGTGATTCCGGGCAAGCTGTTTGAGGATATGGGATTGCGCTATCTTGGCCCGGTTGACGGACACAAAATCGACGACATGATAGAGGTGTTCAAGTTCACTCGCGGATACACCGACGGACCGGTGCTTGTCCATGTGATTACCAAAAAAGGAAAAGGTTACAGTTTCGCCGAAAATGACGCGACCAAATATCACGGCATAGGAAAATTCAGCGTCGACACCGGACTGTCCGACGTGAGTAAGGGAGGTCCCAGCTACAGCAGTCTATTTGGATCTACTTTGGTGGAAATAGGCAGGGAACGTGAGGATGTGGTGGCGATAACCGCCGCGATGCCCGATGGAACCGGCCTGGCTCAATTCAGGGATGCATATCCGAACAGGTTTTTTGATGTAGGTATTGCCGAGGGGCATGCGGTTACATTCGCTGCCGGCCTTGCCCTTGGGGGATACACGCCTGTTGTTGCTCTTTACTCATCATTTCTACAGCGAGCCTATGATCAGGTTATACATGACATCGCCATGGATAATTTGCACGTGGTGTTCGGAATCGATCGTGCCGGTCTTGTGGGTGAGGATGGCCCGACTCATCACGGTGCGTTCGATATTTCGTTTTTACGGGCGGTTCCAAATGCCACGATTCTGGCTCCAAGTAACGAAAACCAGTTTCGTTCGATGCTTCATACGGCGATTTACGATCTTGGTGGGCCGGTGTTTATCAGGTATCCACGCGGCACCGGTCCCGGAATGGATATCACCTCACCTATCACTCCCCTGCACGGATTGACACCTCATGTGGTGAGGGAAGGGAAAAACTGTGCGGTTGTTGCAATAGGTGATTGGCTTGCCAGAGGCGAGCAGCTTTGTGACAGCCTCAAAGAGAAAGGCATTGATGCTACTTTAATTGATGCGATAGCCGCCAAACCACTTGATAACGATTTTTACCGTACACTTTTTTCCAACTACCGGACCATCGTCACGCTGGAAAACAACACTGTAAATGGTGGTTTTGGTTCGGCTCTTCTGGAGTTGGCATTCGAAACGGAAAACAATCCGCGATTTATCCGATTTGGCCTGCCCGACGTCTTTATCAAGCACGGCAAAGTGGATCTTCTGCTCGATGATCTGGGGTTGTCTATCGATAAGATGACGGAGAAAGTTCTTCAGACAGTAAAAAAGAAGTGACAAGCTAAACGATTGGATTTTCAAGGAAAAATGCTGCTTTAGAAGGCTCTTATGTACATTCATAAGAGCCTTTAATCTTTGAATCTGAATTGAGCGACACTCCGGGCAATTTCGCAAAATCCCTCGAGATACCAAGTCTTCAGCAGTTTTTGGTCTGAAACTTTTCTTTTTCCCGACCACTTTATTTTTTCCCTTTGGTATTGTAGAATACAAACTAAGCCTTTACTTTGATCTCACACCTTTTTCGGGAGAATTTCAAGCAGGCATGGGAAAGAAAATCGGACGAAAGCCTAAAGCCGGATTATCAGGCTCCAACGCCTCCGAAATCGACCGAATCATCGAGCAGGGAATCGAAAGCTACCGTAAGGGTGATATGGATTGCGCGAGGTCCATTTTCGATCACATCTTGTCATCCTCCCCCGATCACCCCGAAGCTCTTCATTACATCGGCCTGTTGGCTTTCCATCACGGTCAAAAAGAAACCGCAATAGCAATAGTAACTAAAGCTCTCTCGCTTGCTCCCTACAAATTCGACTGTCATTACAACCTGGGTCGGATATATGAGAGCATAAGCAGATATGATTCGGCTGCGGCCTGCTATGAAACGGCGTTAGCTCTTAATCCTGAATTAATCGATGCAGTCGCTCGCCTTGGCAGTATCTATACAAGAAAAGGAATGTATGACAAGGCCTTACATCTATACACCAAAGCTCTCAGGCGATTGCCCGACCACCCGGTTTTAAACAGCAGAACCGGCATGTTGATGTACGAGTTGGGGATGCATCACAGCGCGATTGCCTTTTTCAAAAAGTCTCTGGCCTCAGATAACACAAACACCGTAAGCAGACTGTATCTAAGCGAGTGCCTTAAGACCATGGGCGATTTAAAAGCCTCCAATACCTATATAGATGAGGTGCTTACCATTGATCCGGAAAATATCCATGCATATTGTTCACTTTCCGAAACCGAGAAGTTTCCCGCCGCTCATCCCGCTTTTTCTTTTCTTGAAAAACAGGCTCAAAACCCGGCTCTTACCGACAGTACCAGAACCGGCATTTTGTTTTCTCTGGGAAAAATGTATGCGGACACGAACCAATACGCTCGATCTTTCGACTGCTATCGACAGGGAAATGAGTTGCGAAAGAGTATGTACGGCCGATTCGATCGCGAAATCTTCACCAGACGTCTGAATACCTGGACGAAAATCTTCACCAAACAGTATTTCCGCCGGCGCAACGATCTGGGTGTAAAAACAGAAATACCGATTTTCATCGTAGGTATGCCTCGCTCCGGAACATCACTGATAGAGCAGATCCTGGCAAGCCATTCGAAGGTGTACGGGGCCGGCGAACTCAAGCACATATCCCTTCTTGCGAGTACCTTGTGCGATATAGAAAGCCGATTCGATTCCGCCGCCGACATCACCGATTCAGCCGTTAAAAAAGCCGCCGAAAAGTATCTGTCCCATATCCGGACACTAGCTCCTTCGGCAACCTTCATTACAGACAAGATGCCCGGCAATATGTTTTATCTGTGGGCAATTGCACTGATGTTCCCCTGCTCACGAATAATTTATTGCAAAAGGGATCCGCTGGATAACTGTATCGCTTGTTACGTGAAGAATTTTACGGAACCCCACTCGTACGCCAACGATTTGGCTGATCTGGGATATTATTATGTTCAAAGTGAGCGGATAATGAATCACTGGAAGAATACCTTACCACTTCCTATCCTGGATATGGAATACGAATCGGTTGTTCGTGACCTGGAAAGCAGTGTGCGCAGTCTGCTGAGCTTTTGCGGTCTCCAGTGGGAGAGTGCCTGCATGGAGTTTTATAAGACCGAACGTAAGGTACTGACTGCAAGCAGAGTACAGGTACGCAAAAAACTTTACACCAGCAGTATAGGCAAATATCGGCACTATCAAGAATACATCCAGCCGTTCATTTCAGAGCTGAAGGCGGGAGACGGATAAGAAATGAGAAAGGTGGAGAACACGGGGCGCGATTTGCGCTACTTATCGGCTATACTCTCCAGCCGCAGTTCTATTATTGAGCGTTTATCGGAACCAAGTCGCAAAGCGGTATGAAGAGAGTTGCGCTCTTTTTTAAATTTTCCCAGACAGTGGTATATCCATGCTTGCACGAGGTAATATGAAGATTCTTCGGAATTAAATCGTATCGCCTTGTTAACCGAACGCAGCGCCTTCCTATACCGATGCCGTGCTCCGAATGTCTTAGCCCTCAACAGGTGCATCTCGCCGCTTTTCTTTTGTAGTCTCAGAGCCTCCCGGCTGACAGACAGCACTTCTTTGTAATTTTTTTGTTTGTACAGCCGCCTCACTACACATAGATATATACCGGGATCTTTGCTCTGTCTGGCCTGCTCTATTGTGCACGTAAGTGAATCCAAGACATCGGTTCCGCCGACACCATTTCGTGCGGTCTTTTCACCCCCATCCTTGTGCTCGATTTGTGCATCATCTTCTTTGGTCGTGGTGTTTTTTTCAGATCCGGGTACTTCGGTACTAATGGCGCCGGAGGAATTGATGTCGATCTGTTTGCTGTCCTTGTTCTTTTTACCGTCATGAGCGGCAAAAGTTGAGTTTGAAGCAGCAGTTCTTTCTCTGTTAAAATTTGATTTAACCGCAATTTTTTCGGCTAAATCACTTTGCTTCCACCCCCTCCTATTTTCGAATTCACGACTTTTTTGGAAATGGTTGGAGAGTCCCGCGTATTTGTCTGAGAATATGGTTCTGTTCACACAATCACAATCCGACATCCCTTTATAGAGGGCTTTGAATTCATCAATAAGGGAACCGTAAGAGTAGCTGCCCATATGAAGTTCTTTTACAGCGGGGAAAAGGGTTGGATCGATGTAGGCGGCTCTGCGGGTATCTGCGTAGGCTTCATCCAGTTGGCCGATTCGCAACCAGGAAACCGCCCTGAGAAGATAGCAATCCACACAGGTACTGTCTTCCCGGATTGCCTGGGATGTATATGAGATGATTCGCTCGATAGAGGATGAGCGGCAGGCCACATCAAACAAGCTGTCGATATCCGGTCGAAAGCCCCTGTGCGGCCCCATATTCGAGGAGCCGGCGCATCCCACCAGAATTATAAAGATCACCGTTTGGAGTGCCTTTTTAAGATTGCTCGTCTTCATATTCAAATTCATCCATCTCCGAACTTTAAGCCTGTTATTCACTCTATCATATCATTTCGCACCGTAATGTGCGAAAAACATCAGCCGATAAATAATTTTCGCCCCCACTCTGCTCACCGATTTGCGATTAATTTATTGGCAGATTCTTTGCATGCGGATAACTGATCTCAAATAAGCGTTTTACCGACGCGATCTTGATAGAAAGCAATAAGCATACCCTGACGGCGTTTATCATTTTTTATCTTGTTGTTTAATATAAGCCTGTCTGACAGATAAAGACCGGCAAACCGGAAGAATTTGTTTGGTTATTCAGTGATTTAGAGGGAGTTTTTATGGATTTTACTTCACAGGACGTACTGGTCGCATTCAGCCTCACTCTTTTTGCCGGTCTGGCTACTGGAATCGGAAGCGTTTTAGCCTTTTTCACCCATCATACCAACACAAAGTTTTTGGCCGCCTCTCTGGGATTTTCCGCGGGCGTCATGATCTACGTATCATTCGTGGAAATCTTTGCTAAAGCTCAGGACAGCCTGGTGGCGGTCATGGGAAAAAGACCGGGAACGATTCTGACGGTTGCATCATTTTTCGGCGGAGTGCTGCTTATTGCCATCATCGACAAACTGATACCCTCCTTTGAAAACCCTCATGAGATGCACTCCGTCGAGGAGATAGAAAGTCATGTAGAGGGAATGGGTGAAAAGGAGCGCAAACTCCTGCGCATGGGTCTGTTTACCGCACTTGCGATCGCCATTCACAATTTCCCGGAAGGACTGGCTACATTCACATCAGCCCTGACCGACCCGGCACTCGGGATATCAATTGCGGTTGCGATCGCCATTCATAACATACCGGAAGGAATAGCGGTTTCGGTGCCGATTTTCTATGCCACCAAAAGTCGCCGCAGGGCATTCTTTTATTCGTTCATATCCGGAGTGGCAGAGCCTGTAGGAGCACTCATTGGGTACCTTGTGCTTTTGAGATTCTTCAGCGACCTTGTATTCGGTGTACTGTTTGCCGGGGTCGCGGGTATTATGGTATTCATTTCACTGGTTGAGCTTTTGCCCTCGGCACAAAGATTCGGCGAACATCACCTATCCATATACGGCATGATTGCGGGAATGGTTGTCATGGCGGTGAG
>CAZPHU010000133.1:0-9430 GCA_964586285.1 uncultured Fibrobacterota bacterium
AAGCTTCGGAGGTGAAGAAAGCTTCGGAGGTGAAGAAAGCTTCGGAGGTGAAGAAGGCCCCGGAGGCGAAGAAGGCCCCCGAAGCGAAGAAGGCCCCCGAAGCGAAGAAGGCCTCGGAGGCGAAGAAGGCCCCTGATGCGAAGCAGGCCCCGGAGGCGAAGAAAGCTCCGGAGGCGAAGAAGGCCCCGGAGGCGAAGAAGGCCCCGGAGGCGAAGAAGGCCCCGGAGGCGAAGAAAGCCCCGGAGGTGAAGAAAGCCCAGGAGGCGAAGAAAGCTTCGGAGGTGAAGAAAGCTTCGGAGGTGAAGAAAGCTTCGGAGATGAAGCAAGCCCCTGAGGCGAAGAAGGCCCCGGAGGCGAAGAAAGCCTCGGAGGTGAAGAAAGCCCCGGATGCGAAGAAAGCACCGGAGGTGAAGAAAGCACCGGAGGTGAAGAAAGCCCTGGAGGTGAAGAAAGCCCCGGAGGTGAAGAAAGCCCCGGAGGTGAAGAAAGCCCCCCGAGGTGAAGAAAGCCCCGGAGGTGAAGAAAGCCCCCCGAGGTGAAGAAGGCAACTGAAATCGAGAAGGCTCAGGCTTGGGGGATGTAAATAGTCGGGCCCAGAGGGCATAAGATCAAGCAAAAAGCTGCTAAAGAATTATCTACTCGACGATTGTACGCGTTTCGTCGTATCGTTCGTATATATTTATTTTCTAATTCCTTGACCCTCGATTCTTCGGCTACGCCGATAGGATTCAACGTACATTTTTTTCAGGCTCAATGAGTTCAAGCAATAAAAACGGGACCTGGTACGAATTTTAAGACTAATTGTACGAACCTCGACAGTTTCGTATTTACCGTTGTTTTCGGGCATTAATCATGCTCTAGATTCCTAAACAACATCTTAAAGCGGGCAGGTGATGCATCAATCCAAAATGAAATCGTGTATTGTCTCGGTGCTTATCGCACTGATTCTAACGCCCGTGTTTTATTTGCCGGAAGCAGACGCCTGCGAATGTGTCAGCCGTAAACTCCAGATTTGTTCCCCACTCGATTCCTACTCGTGCTGCTCCGATTCAGGCGCTTCTAACGAGTCTGCGCGATCGGGCGACTGTGGATGCCTCGCCAGGGCCGAACACCGGCAGAGCGATGATAAACCTGTCATACTGCAGCAACAGACATCAGACGGTACCGATCAACCGCGACGCAATACCCTGCGGGTGGTCTGGGACGAATTTCGCTGCAAAACGAATTCGTACGACTTTCCAACGATACACCTTCCGCGTATATCCGCCCACGTTTCCTCAACTGTCCTGCGTGTATAGAATTAACTCCCGTAGTAAGCTTTTCAGTAAAATTTGTGTCGGCACATATAAATAGTGCGCAGAGACAACCACGTCTGTGTGTGTTTCGTATGCGCGCCCGTGACTTACCAGTTATTCGCAATAATTGAAAGGAATGTAATATAATGAAACGGGAATATTCTTTTTCAGGACGTATTCTATCGATAGTTGTCGCTCTTGCAGCGGGGTTTATGTTTGTTGCTGGATGCGGCAAATCGGAGCAAACCAAACTTGGCGCCGAAATCCCGGGCGATGCGGATGTAGTAGAGCTTGCCTCGGTTATCGATAAACCGGCCGAGTATAACGGCAAGAGTGTTGTAATGAAAGGTGTAATAGCGGGACAGTGCGCTTCACTTTGTGAATTCTTCTTTAAGGACGGTGTTCACAAGGCGACGATATTTCCACAAGGCTACAAGTTCCCCAAACTGACCACTGGAAAGCCTGTTACCGTTTACGCTCAGGTGACCGCAGGTGAAGGTCAGGTTGTTTTTTCCGCCCTCGGTATAAAAGTAGACTAGGGGGTATATTGTGACTTTTTACAAGGTAGCGATAAGCAATTTGCGCCGAAATCCGGTGCGCACCATTCTTACAGGCCTGAGCCTTGCCGTGGCGGCCGCGACTCTCAGCGCGGTCATGTCGCTTGACAGGGGATACTCCGCGGCTGTCACCGACGATCTTGTCAAAACAACAGGTGTACACATGTACATAACAAAGGAAGGCTGTCCGATCGAGGCGGCTTCGGTGATTGCTCAGGGGGGGATCAGCCCGCTTTACGTCGAGGAAAATGTTGTCCGGAAGATCGGCAAAATGCCTCAGCTGGAGGCGATAATGCCGTTTAAGCTGTTTGCACTGACCACAGACGACGGAATGCGTACCGATATATTCATGGGTGTCACAAAAGAGGTACAGACCATCAAGCCCGATTTTCGTTATGAGAGCGGCGGATGGTTTACAAACGATTCGTCGGTTATACTTGGTGCGGAAATGGCGCGGGTGGAAAATCTGGGCATAGGTGAGCTGATGTATTCTGAGCATTTCGATAAGGAATTCGTAGTATCCGGAATACTCGAGCGAAACTACAGCCAGGATGACGGGACGTTTTTTATTCCGCTTCAAACGGCTCAGAAGCTTGTCAGGCGCGAAGGGAAACTTTCGGCGGTAGCTCTAAAACTCAAGGACGTCAACACCATGGATGTGACCCGTAACCAATTACGGGCGATGATGCCCGCCGATTACTATGTAATCGGTTCCAAAGAACTCAGTGACGGAATACTTCAATTCTTCAGTTCTACACGGGTAATGATGTTTGTGATGGTTGCTGTTGCGTTTGTGATATCGATATTCGGTATTGTTAACACAATGCTCATGGCGGTGCTTGAAAGGCGCAAAGAAATCGCCTATCTCAAGTGCGTCGGTGCGGGAAAAGGCGATCTGCTTCGTCTGATTTCATTGGAAACGCTGGCCATAGCGGTTTTGGGCAGCGCGGCGGGTACCCTTGGGGGCGTTCTGCTCAGTCCGGCTTTTGGTAATGTCATGCGGCGGTTCATGGCAGCCTACATGCCCTCGGGATCCATTGCCAGGCCCGATATCGGCATCGCCCTTCTTGCGTTTGGTGTATGCACGATTATCGGTTTCGGCTGTTCACTTTATCCGGCACTGCGCGCCGCGCGTATTGTGCCCATGGAGGTACTGCGCAATGAATGATGAAAAAGTAATATCTTTACAGAAAGTGTCGAAACACTATCAGCGCGGGGCTGAAACCGTTCACGCGCTTCAGGATGTAACGCTTGAGGTAAACGCGGGTGAGTATGTAGCTATTGCGGGTCATTCCGGCTCGGGCAAAACGACCCTGCTTAACCTAATCGGCTGTCTTGATCGCCCCACCGGCGGTCGCATCGCCGTAAACGGCTCCGAGATACACAATGCAGACGAAAAGCAACTTAACCGCCTGCGTCAGACCGCCATCGGTTTCGTGTTCCAACAGTTTTTTCTTATTCCGACACTGACTGTTGTCGAAAACGTACAGCTGCCGGCTTTATTTACCGGCAAGAAAGTCGGCGAGCGGGCACGAGAGCTGCTTAAGATGGTAGGGCTTGACAAAAGAATGAACCATCTGCCCGGTCAGCTCTCCGGCGGTGAAATGCAGCGGGTTGCCGTTGCGCGAAGTCTGATTAACTCGCCACCGATACTTTTGGCCGACGAGCCTACGGGTAATCTCGATTCCCGCAACGCCGAAACGATCATCGAATTGTTCGAGGCCCTGAATCGCGAGGGCATGACTGTAGTGATGGTGACCCATAATCTTGATCTGGTTAAACGATGCGGGAGGACGGTTCATATTGAAGACGGTATGGTTAAAGCATAAACGGGCGCTTGTCGCCCTGCTTATTCTTCCCCTCAGTATTCAGGCTTCGCTCAATATCATGGCCGATGCAGATGCTCGTTACCGCCTGTCGGATTGGAGTGGTAATGAGGCTTATCTTCATGTGCTGGGAGCATCCGTGCGCAAAACATTCTCCGACAGTAAAGGTGACCGTTTTACCCTGTTTGGGCTGATTGAAGCGCACGACAATCTCTCGGAGATCATGATGCATGAGATGTACGGGCTTTACAAGGGGCCGCTGGGAAGCTGGAATGTGACTCTGGGACGTTTCGGACTGCCCTATGGACTCTTGACAAGTTTCAGTACATCGCGGCTGCCCTTTGATATGCCCCATAAAGCACTCATCGGTTACGCGGTCGATAACGGAATCATGCTTTCGGGCGTCAAAGGCATGTGGGAGTATGCAGTATCGGGGACGCAGGGGTATGGACCTCATCATACGCCCGGCTTTCCAGGTCACGGGATGGTTACCGCGCGGCTCGGAGCGACGCTTGGCTACTCGGGGGATGTGACGCTGGGCCTGTCCGGGGCATACGGGAAAACATCCCGTCCCCACAAAAGGGATTCCACGGTAGAGCGTGCGGTTGGAGGGGTGGATGCAACACTGTACAGCGGCAGGCTCTTGACAAGGCTGGAACTAAACGGCGGTATGGTGGATGATAAGATTACGGCTGCAGGTTTTGCCGCCTTTGATTTCGCGCTGCTGCCCAGGTTCGATTTAAATGTTGCCGTAACCGGTATCCGTCGGGGAGACCAACTCGAGGATTCCTGGTTTGCGGGAGTGACTTACAAACCAAGATGGTTTACAGTGAGAGGAGGATATCGGTATGCCCGATACGAAAAACCCCACCACCAGGTGGAACTGCAGATATATCGTTTGTTTTCTTTTAATTACTAGTGCTTTTTCTGTTTTCGCTCAGGACGTTTACCTGTGCGTATGGCGCAATCCCGAACGGACCATGACGAAAATATTCCCAAATGCCAGGGATTATCTGAGTGTCAATGAGAAAATTTCACCAAAACAGCTCAAGGAAATCGAGAAAAAACTCGGTTTCGAATTGCTTCCCGGGCAGCGAGATGTATTTCCGTACTATACAATGACTGGAGAAAAGGGTGAACCTATCGGAACAATCATCGCGGTAACTCAGAAGGGCGAATACGGAGCAATAGAGTTTGTTTTCGGACTGGACACCAACATGGTTATAAAGGGTTTATATGTACAGCGTGCCCGTGAACGGGACCGACGATTTAAAAAACCCGGGTTTCTGAATCTGTTTGTCGGGCAGAAGGCACAGAATGCTTTCGGGTTGGACAAACTTTACACCGGTGATTCGACCTCGGGTACCGATGCGGTAATACAGGGGCTCAAAAAGGCGCTGGTTACGTTTGATCATCTTGTACTCGGCCCCGAAAAAAAGAAATCCGAATAGATTGTTTAGTCGAGTGACGTGCCCGCCGCCGGCGGCGGGCATTTGTGCTCCAATGCGCTAAGTGTGACTTTTCACTATGAGCTTACAAATTGTGCAAGAGGCTTCATACTCCTGCTTGTCGGGCAAGACTTTAACGGGTAGTCAACGGACGTGTGTTGTTTTACCGGGGTGGGGACGCACCGACGTGCGTCCCCGCGAGTTTCTATTCATTGACTACACCGATTGGTATCTTTTCGGTTTGTTCTTTCCCGGATGGGTCGACTACGGTTACAACCGCTATATATGTACCCGCGCCAACCTTGCGGCCGTTTTTATTCTGCCCGCTCCACAGAAAAACTAACTTGGTGGTCGCATCTGTGACTATGTCATATTGAACCGGAGAATCTGTTGCTCCCCGCTTGCTTGTCTCACATATATGATTGTTCAGGCAGTCATATATTTCGATGTGTGCCTTGACCTTTGAGGCGCGGGAGCCAAGGTTTCCTCTAAAATCGGCGACAACAGCCGTTCCGGTACCGATACTCATTCCACTGAAAGACGGTAGCCTGGTTACACCCGGAGTAAAGGGGTTTTGCCCGGCGCTGAATACAATATCAAAGGGTTGAGACATCACTTTCATCGGGACCTTGCGGTTGTTGGGCACTGTCTGAGTATTACCCAGCATATCACTTATACCCTGGTCGTGGGCGATGTTAATCAGATCGCCGTCTTGAAAGAATTCGATATCTCTGAGTGCATATATGGTGAAAACCGCTTTGTTTAGGGTTTGTGATTTTAGTTTCAAATCCATGGAATACTGACTGGAGCTTTGAAAGAAATTGAAAGGCTCATCAGTATTCAGCGGCTCTATCTCTTCGCTGAATGTAACCGTGAGTTCTCCAAGCTCCTTCATCTCCCGGGTAAATAACTTCGGCTGAAGTGTCGCCGAGGTAATAACCGGAGCAACTTTATCGTTTACAAGAAAGTACTCGTTACTAAACCCTGCTCCACCAAAGCGTGCCAGAAAGTTTGGTGCGAAATCGGTCTGGTCGTTAAATATAAGATCCTGCTCCCAGGTGGTTGTAAGCGACATGTTTTCGGCTGCCGAAGAAATTTGATCCGAAAAAAGTGTTCGCTTATCACTGCCGTTAAACGGGCTGGTAAGGATGAGCGAATCGGGCATCTGATCCGCAGGGTAGTCAAGGTTCACCCAGAAAGAATCTATACCCCCGTCTCCATCCGCATCGTAGTAAAAAGATTCCAAACCGACCGAGCTTCGCGTATATGGTTCAATGAGTATCGGACTGGGTACCTTATTTGTGGCGAATGCTCTGGCTCGCAGCTGAGTGGTTTCATTAAATTTCAAAGCCTCGGTGTAAAGTGTGGAGTTTTGAGTCGGCTCAGTTCCGTCCAGAGTGTAATAAATCTGCGCATCTGCATCGTCGATAGTGAGAATAACCACGATTTCATCAACAAACTCCCGCCCCTCAGGCATGGCCTTGATTGCCGGAAGTCGGTCGCGATAGTATGTCCACTGCCCGGAGGTGCTGTTAAACTCTTCGCCAACAGCGATTGCCCTTACCGTAACCGTGTCGCCTTCGATCAAGAACGGCTCGGTATACAGCTGACTTTCCCCACCCGCAACGGGTTCCGATCCGTCGATCGTATAGTAAATCGCATCCGCATCGGTGGTAAGAGTTATAAGTAGTTGCTGTCCGAAATGAGCGCCGTCACCGGGCTCAGCGGTTAGAGTGGCGTATGGAAGGTCCCTGATATATGTCCACTCTCCGGCTGCCTGCACCAGATACTCCCCTCCAAGCGCAACGGCTTTGACCGTACAGGTAGCATTGATCGTAAACGGTTCAGTGTATACATGGTCGGGATTGGCTGTATCCGGATCTGAACCGTCGGTGGTATAATAAATCGTTGCCTGGGGCTCAGCGCTCAATGTGATTGTAGTGTCTTCAAAGAAGTGGGTACTGTCGGGAGGATTTGCGGTCAACACTATCTTTACCGCATCCCTTGTATATGTAAACGATCTTGATGTCGGAAGATAATTTCTCCCCACCGCGATTGCATTCAGCTGAGTAGTTTTATCGAGTGTAATCGGTCCCCCATATAACTGGCTCGTATCGGACGTATCCGGCTCCGAGCCGTCTATTGTGTAGTATATGACGGCATCTTCGTTGGTGGTTAGCGTAACCGTTGTATCGTTTATGAATTTAGTACCGCCGGGAGGATCGGCAAAAAGAATTGCAGGCATCTTTCCGGCAACAATAAAGGTGATGTGCCCCTCGCGGGTTTGATCGTACATGCTTTTATAAGTCAGAATGTACTCTCCGGCCGCAAGTCCGCCGATAGCGGGACTGTCTATAACCGCGGTAGATGAGTCCACGTAAATTCCCCCAAAATGCGTGGAATCGATAGCCAGAGGGCCGAAAGATTCCTCAAACTGCGGCCCGTCCAGGTAGAAATAAACATCGGCGGGCTCTTCCTCATTGACCAGAGGAGTAAAGCCGCAGTCGAGTCCCTCAGAACCGACGATCTGCCTGATTTGATACTCGACTTTGCCTGTGTCGATTGGATTTTCGACATGAAAGAGATCGGCACTGTTTCTGAGATCAAGAGATGTGCGAACCAGGAAATTCGAATGTATGGGCTGACGTTCGGCAAAGAATATGTCCATGGAGTAATTTCCGCCGTTCTCAAGCTCCAGCTCCGATGCAAGCGCATCCATATTAAGAGTATCGGCCGCCCGCACGTGCAATCCGCCCAAATCGATCGCCAACCGATTGTTTACAAAGATCCAGACATCATCATCACCTCGGAAAATAAACTCCTGCCCCTCACCTTCATGATAGACAAACTGAAGATGCATTTCCATCGTAAACAGGAAGTTTCGTTCGATTTCATTTTCATCCTCATATTTGATATTATTCTTGTTATCGAAATCATCGATCGGAAAAAAGCCGCCAAACACATCCGAATCGTACTCCCACAAACCGTCATACCGTTTTGTGAGGGTCAGGTTTATACAGGTTTGCGTACTGCTGTCCTCGGTTACAAACCAATCTTCAACATATGAGCCGTGGGCATCGTCGGCATTAGGTCCTTTCACCGGTTTGCCGTTATCTCCGAGACGATCTCCAACCATGTTTTTCGTAACTTTTCCGCCCGTAATCCCACCGCTGAAAAAGCTGCGGGCATCTGCTCTGTAGTCTCGTACCAGCGCCGATATCTCTCTTGTGGGGCACTGGCCGGTCCTGCCCGGGAAAGTGGCTGTAATAGAGGGCGGACCGTTTGGAAACGGGCGAGGGAGAATATAGATCGTGTCGTTTGTTAATAGATCTTCGGATAAATCTATAGCCGGTCCGCCGGTAAGTCCCAGAGAACCATACTGATACTTATGCCAGTAATCTGTAAAAAATACGCTTTCAAGAGAATCAATGAAGCCGCTGAAAAAGTATGTGTACCATCCGCAGATATCGTCATGCACCCTCATCTTCCTGGCTGGGTTACTGCCGATGATAATTTGAGGTGAATTGTCGGGCCAGGGATTCATCAAATGAATAACCTTGCCCGAGGGTGGTTCAGTATAGACGTTATACTCAGAAATCGAATCGTTTGGGATAATCCAGTATTCAGTATACCCGGGGTATGGATCCAATATATCATAATTGATTTTTATACCTCCCGAATCAGGGAATTTCGCCTGGTTATCATGAGAATAACTCTTATTGCCAATGTAACTGCGGAATTCAATGTCATCGTCTTGGAAAAAGCTATCCTCAAGAGTATAGTAGAACCACCCATTTCCTTCTGCATACATCCTTGTACCAGGGTAATTGTATTTGCCACGAACGCCGACGAATGATATGCTGTCCTGTCTGTAGGGGTTTTCGTCCCAGGGATTAAAGATATGGATAGTTAATTCCGCGCTTGCAAAACCGCTTAAAAATAGAATCACCGCAAAGAAACGACTGAGTTTCATACCGTTGCTCCCCCCCCTTATTAACTGATGGGCGATTACATAGAAGACAAAAAAATAGAAACAATTTATTCGATAATATACGCAAAAAGGTTGAATAAAACAAAAAACTGTTTTCTTTCTATAACCTTTTTGTTTTTTACCGGTAGAGCTTTACCTGAATGCACAGTCGGTTTTTGTAAGATTAGGTTTATCAAATTTTAATGTCTGGTTGCCAAGTAGTCGTTTATACTGTTTTTGGAACCAGCATCCTGCGCCGATTTTGCGGTCCGGATCATGGATTTTGCGGTCCGGATCATGGATTTTGCGGTCCGGATCATGGATTTTGCGGTCC
>CAZPHU010000134.1:0-9344 GCA_964586285.1 uncultured Fibrobacterota bacterium
GCTGGGAGGGGGTGTATTTGCCCCGGAGAATCGCTAGAGTCAACCTTAAAGCAACAGCATTGCTCCCCCTTACCAAGGGGGAGGCTGGGAGGGGGTGTGTTTGCCCTGGAGAATCGCTAAATGCAACCTTAAAGCAACGGTATTGTGGGGGAACTGTGGGCCGGGAAGTGCGAGTAATCGATTGAATTTGCATGCCATGCAACTCACTCCCTTAAGACAAATACCGCCGGTTGCCTTTCCTAACTACTTGCCCTTTCGTCCCTGATTACTACCGCTGGGGGCTACTTCTAGCGCCCACTGTGTCTTGTGGGACCAGAGTGTCGCCGGGCGCTCTCCGGTTTTCACCGGGCGTATATCCGGGAGGCGGACAAACCCTGCAGGCGTCTACGCGCACTCCTTCTATCTCCCACAATGCCCTGGCTTCAATAGTATCGCTGAAAGTGAAGTATGGTTCGGGAGCAAGCCTCGGGAAGAGCCGTCCCTCCGTATGCCTGCCGTCGCCGTTTCGGTCCAGAAAGTAGGCTAGGGTGCCTTCTCCCGCCGGTATCGAATCGAACGTGAAAAGCCCGGATGAATCTCGGGAGAAAAACTCCTCGTTGCCTCTAAGCGGTCGAAAAATCCAAATGCGGCTGGTATCCGGCTCCAGACATGGTGCTCCCCCTCTGAGTTTAAGACAGATATCATCGATTGAAACCGTTGTGAAGGAAAAATCCACTGTTTCAGGAGCAATCGTGTCGGCCGTATCCGACGGGTTATTTCCGGCAATATCCTCTATCAGACTTATCGGGATGGACCCTCTGTAAGTTTTGCCCGGCTCCAGTCGCCCGACCGTAAACGAAATCGTATCCGCCCAGCCGGCTGTGTCGATCGGTACCGCAAAGGTGCTCGATGTCAATTCCATAGTATCTTTTGCCGAGACTGTATCCTGAGCAGCCGCCTCATCTTGAATCCCGGCAGTGTCCCGTTGCCCGAGGGTATCCTCAGGTTCGGCGGTGTCCCCGTCGGTGCCTGTGGTCAGGAAAATCGTATCTGTAAGAAAACGAACCGGCTCGGAAAATATCAACCGAACTTGTGGATCGAGCCTGCTGCTCTTATCGGGCAGACTCTTTAAAAAGCGGGGGGCGATCGTATCGGATACGGTCGTGCCGTTAAATCGAATCGAATCGGCAAAGAACATCACACTGTCGGTGCGGCTTGCCGCCGGATAAATCAGCCGATACGGAATCAGATCCATAGAGCGGTCAAGTACAAGATAGGCGTTTCTGCCCTCGCCGACAGGAATAATGGATTGGATGGATGGAAGCGACTCGACTGTGGTGTCGGCGGCGTCTATATGCCAGATCGTATCCAGGGTTTCGGGTGAAAAGAACGGCTTTTCGGACCATTCCACTCTTAAAACCCGGGAGTTATGAGTTCTCAGTGATACAATTTCAACCGCACTGGTATCGACTGTGGAGGGGAAAAGAATAAAAGGACCAGCTGTCGAATCAACCCTTATTCCCGGCTCGACGTAAGTAAAGGCTTCTTCGTTTCCCTGGGGGCTCAATCTGTTGTCGTTGTTCTTGTCCAGAAAGGCCAGAAGATAGTAGCTTGAAGGTCTTATATGGGTTAGCTCGTACACTCCGAAAGAATCGGTTTGGGTGACATAGGTCGGATCCATGAAAAGTAGACTGTCCTGCGGTATCGTATCGGTGCGATACAAGGCGACTGTGGGTTTTTGAGCGTAGCCGGAATTTGTCGGTATACAGCCGTAAACCATGCCGCTGTCCAGACGGGGACCTGTGCTGAAAT
The DNA here is from genome assembly GCA_964586285.1 of uncultured Fibrobacterota bacterium. Classification (GTDB taxonomy): domain Bacteria; phylum Fibrobacterota; class Chitinivibrionia; order Chitinivibrionales; family CAYFVL01; genus CAZPHU01. The sequence continues at coordinate 1,792 of CAZPHU010000134.1, forward strand.
AGAGGTCAATTGCCGTGCCGAGATTGTTTCCGTGCAGATCCTCCAGTGCGGTGGTAAGAGTAACGTGATAGGTGGTCGAGTCGCTCAAATCCTCTTTGGGATCGATAGTCAGTGTTCTGCCCGACACCCGAATCCTCAACCCCGCCTCGATCGGCGGATACACGGTAACGCTGCGTTTGGCGCTCGCGGGATTTATCCATTCGCTGAACATGAATTGAAAGGTAACGTCTTTTGGCACCGACGTTGCACCAAGGCCCGGTAACGACTCCATGAGGTCGGGTGGTGTGAGATCATCCGGCCCCCCGGATGGCGGCACCTGTTGAGCACAGGAAATAAGAAACGAAATAATGAACAGACTAGATAAAAGGATTAACTTTCGGATCATACTCTTAATCGGATTTAATGGTGGTTAATTTGCACAGGTCATTTAAAATAAACGCTGAACACGGCCTGAGGCTGATTTTTTAACATTCTCAGGCAAGGTACTGTGATTATTACGAGATGTATTTTACATTTCGGCTCTATCCTGAGTGCAACTTTATTATAAAAGACATTTAATGATAACGTGAGAATGAAAAAGTAAATACGATGGGAGCAGTAAAAAATGGAAAACCAACTGGACTTCTCGATAGACACTCTGGGTGATGCAGGAGTTTCATCACCGATAAAATTATCTAAACGGCTGGATGATTTTATTGCCAACTATGTATCGGACAACCAAAAAGTTGTTTACGATATAGATGTTCTCGACGGCGACGGTCCAACTGATACAACCCCTGGAATGCTTATGGAGAAGGCGGGGCCCAGGGAAAAGATCTATTTCGATCCCCAAAAAGTCTCCGCCGCCTTGGTAACCTGCGGGGGGCTTTGCCCGGGGCTAAACGATGTGATTCGTTCGATAGTCATGTCTCTTTGGTATCTATACGGTGTAAGGCGGATAGTCGGCATTCGATACGGCTATCGCGGCTTTCTGCCGGAGATGCACCTTCAGCCCAAGGAACTGACTCCGGATGTGGTTTCCGACATACACCGTCACGGCGGAACGATTCTGGGATCCGCGCGCGGGGGAGGCAAGCGGACAGAGGAAATCGTAGATGCGCTGGAACGAATGAAAGTGGATATGCTGTTTGCGATAGGCGGGGACGGGACTCAGAAGGGGGCACTTGCCATAGCAGAGGAAATCAGACGGCGAGGTAAAAAGATCGCGGTTATCGGTATTCCAAAAACAATCGACAACGATTTGAGTTTCGTGGAAAAATCCTTCGGGTTCGAGACCGCCGTGTCATATGCGGTACAGGCTGTGGCCGGAGCGCACACCGAGGCACACGATGCCCTGGACGGGATAGGGATTGTTAAAGTCATGGGGCGGGAATCGGGATTTATTGCCGCTCATACCGCACTGGCCATCAATGATGTCAATTTCGTTCTGGTGCCCGAGGTTCCTTTCGATCTTGAAGGACCCAGGGGATTGCTTGCGGCACTGGAAGATCGTCTTGATCGACGACATCATGCGGTAATTCTGGTGGCCGAAGGTGCCGGGCAGGAGCATCTGGAAACATCGGGAACTTCTGATGCCTCGGGCAACAAAAAAATGGGCGATATCGGTTTGTTTTTAAAGGATGCGATTTCAGACTATTTCAAAGAAAAGAACCGGGAGATAAACCTTAAATATATAGATCCCAGCTACATTATCAGAAGTGCGCCCGCTAATCCAAACGATTCCATCTACTGCCAGCGGCTGGGAAGCAACGCCGTGCATGCGGCGATGGCCGGAAAGACAGGCTGCATAATAAGCAGATACAACAACCGCCTCGTACATGTCCCTATTTCATTGGCGACAAGCAAACGCAACAAGATCGATCCGGAAAGTGCATTGTGGAGGGATGTGATCGAGGCAACGGGACAGCCGCACCTGATGCGGTCTGTTTAAGGCTGGAAAGTATCATCAAAGCTTTGCCTTGGCCTTCGCGATTGGAGACGCGCCGCGGCGCGTCTCCAAAAGACTATCACCGGTGAGCTTTGAACGCTCGACTCAGATACTCCACTACTTTGTCATCCGAGATATCCCCAAACTCCTCATAAAAAGAGGCTACAGCGAAAACCGCCGCGGTATCGATATGAAGCACCTCCACTCTGTCGGAATAGCGCCTGAGAAGTTCGTAGGCGTTTCCGTGTGCCACGGGTGCAGCCGCTATCACCTTATCCGCCCCCTTACGCCGGGCAAACTTAACCGCCGAGAGCATCGTATAACCGCTGGCCAGACCGTCGTCGGTTATTATCACCGTACGATTCTCTAAAATCGGTAGTGGCTTTCCCCCGCGATACTGTTCGTTTCGTCTCAGTACCTCTTCATATACGGTATCGATTATGTTGTCTATCATCTCCTTGGGAAGGTTGAGATAGCTCTTGAGCGGCTCGTTGAAGGTGGTGACCTTATCCAGAGTAACCGCCCCAAAGCCTGCCTCCGGATCACTGGGGATGGGAAGCTTACGCAATACTATAGTGTCCAGCTCATACCCAAGCTCCTCTGCCAAAACCGCCCCGATTGGAATACCCCCACGAGGGACGGCTAAGACGATTGGATCATGGAAATCATGTGCAATATGTCTGAAGTGTTCCGCAAGCTTCTGCCCGGCTTCTTCACGTCCCTGAAAAAGTGCCATGTCACTGTCCTTTCATTCATCGCTGATAGAGGCGCTTTAGTTTCAGCCAAAGAAAGCAAATCATAAACCAACGCCGTAAGGTGTACTTTTTACGGGTTGTAAAGGTTTGTCGTTTATAAAAAAAAGAAAAGAGTGGCGAGATTGAAAAAAACAGCCAAAAGGCAGGCTCTTCTTTCGGGCGGTATCCTGCTCTGTTGATAGGTGAAAATTTTTCCATCGATGTACCATAAGCTAATTTATGATATTGGGCCATTGGGAAATTACAAAGTGCTGAGTGTGAATAATTCGGCAGCGACTAACAAAGCCGAAGAACATCATGGTACCAATTTTCGCGATAATTTTACGCCGCAAAAACGGGGCGGGCAAGGAAGAGAAGACAAAAGCCTCTTCAGTCAGCGGTTATGAATCATTTGGGGTAACTAGTCAATAAAAAATAAAGATGAAGCATTGGAGGCGAGTATCTATGGGTAAAAAAAGCAGGTCTCGATATTGGTTGCGGGCAGGTCGAATCGCAATACCAACCCTGTGTATGCTTATCGGGCTTTTGGGTGCAATCGGCTGTGCATCCCAAGAGGCTATGGCTAAGAGAGGTGCGCAAAATGAATCGCAAACGGCACGAACCCAGTCTGAAACAGCCGACGACCACGCGTCAAATGGGGATCAAACAGACCCGAAACTGGATATCACGGCACCAGCGATAGGGTATCTCGAGGCGCGCAAGCATCTTCTGGAGCCCATGGAGCTTCTTGGCGGAGCGATTCAGGTGCGAATAAGTCAGGACAGCGGCGCCGCTCATGCCGCGCTCCCCGATCATCGTCAACTCGACCCTCGCGTATTCGGCGATTCGACACAACCGCGTGCGTTTGCAGGCTCCCCGATTATTTACGGCGTGCCTTCAGAGCTTCGCGAATATAACGATTCGGGTTTTGCAGCCCTTTCAACTAAATCGGCATTCGGCGGTAAAACAATGACCATGCCTAAGGCCCGCATGAAACTGGAGGCTTTCGACAGAACCGCAACCGACGCGGTCTCCACCGGCGATTCGGTACGATTCCTGTCATTATGGCACGATTCGGCGGGAAACAGCTATTCGGTTCGGTGTGACAGAGTCATGCCCTTTGGAGTACAGTATCCTGTTTTTGGGGGAGTGGTAACGAATCACATCATGTACGGATTTTCACGCATCGGAACACCACTGATGCCGACCGAGTTTGTGTACGTGGCGTTCTGGGGTGAGGGGCAGGTGCTGAAAAACGATTCAATCATCGACGACAGTGTGACTGTTCACGGAATGCTCACCGAATATGTTCGTACGAAGGAATACGACCTGGCATTCGATCACGAAGTTAACCCCCGCAAGCGTCAGTTTCACCTCATGGTACTTCCGTACTCTCCCAAAGAGTATCGATTCGAAAAATCATCCGTGAATACGGGGTTTGTGCTGCCCGATGGAAAAGAGCTTCCTTTCTGGCACCTGACTTTCGGAAATCTGGATATTCGCTCCCGGCGTTTGGCAAAGTATGCTCGATCCACGGAGACCGATCAGTATCCTCTTGGTGGTCCTGGAGGCAAAAAAGGGATGAAAGACGAAGATAAACCCAGGGGCGCGGAGACGGAGGCGGATGAAGCCGACACAAAGGAGGGAGATACCGCACAGCCTGCCGATACCGTGAGCCCGGACACAACAAGCTCGGATGAGCAGCCCAATGAGTCTGGGCGCAAAGGTGATCTTATTCCCGAAGACACTATCTGGTCGGGCGAAAAAACTCCCTCCGATACCACGGGGGAAACCGCACCCGACTCAATCGAGGCCGACGACTCCGACAGGCGGAGTGAGGAGGATACCACCGACAACCCAGGCCCCGAAACAGACGGCGCATCAGGCGATACGCTTGGAATGGATGATTCCGGCCAATCGGAAGCCGACACGATTGCCGCCGCCCAAAACGATCAATCCTCGGCGCCGGCTTCTTCATCCGAGATCGATTCGGTTGGCCGGACAGCAGACTCCGTTGCGAGCGCAAGTCAGGGGGCAGGCGGCATGGAGAATCAATCGGCCCCGGAGGGTAGCGTCAACAATTCGACGGATTCGGTCGAGCAGGACTCTCAGGCTCAAATCGATTCGGCAGATGGTGAAAAAGAGGCCGCGAAAAAGCCCGACGAAACGATAAGGATAACCAGAAAATTTAAATTCAAGCCCAACAAGGTTACGATCAGGGCGGGGCAGACCGTGCGTTGGAGAAACGATTCCCGCACCGTGCATACCGTCACGCTGGATTCGAGACTCGTATCCGATCCCGAAAACGTGAGCATGCCCCCCGATGCCAAGCCGTTTCACAGCGGCAATCTGATTCCCAAGGCTACTTTCGATCACACTTTCGATGTGCCGGGAGAGTATACCTATTTTTGTATACCGCATGAGGAAGCGGGGATGGTGGCCAAAGTGATTGTAAAGCCCAATGAGCAAGATTGATCCAGGAGTGAAACAGAGGAAAGATTTGTATGCCTCAAAAGATAGTCGCCGCGCTTGATATCGGTACCACCGGTATCAGGGTGATGGGTTTTTCGAAAGAAAAAAAAGTGGTAGCGAGGTACTACCGCCCCATAGAGCAGATTTATCCCGGGCCCGGAATGGTCGAGCAGGACCCGATGAAAATTGTCTCCATATCGGTAGAGCTTCTGGGCGCGCTTTTGGATGAGTTCGGAAAAGAGAACGTGTGCTGTCTGGGTATAACAAACCAGAGGGAGACCACAATTCTATGGGAGAACTCGACCGGCCGGCCGATCCATAACGCTATTGTCTGGCAGGATCAGCGCACCGCTCGGATGTGCGAAGAGTTCAAATCTCATGAGCCGGAGGTCCGCCGAAGAACCGGGCTTATAGTCAATCCCTATTTTTCGGCTACCAAAATAATGTGGCTTCTCGATAATGTAGAGGGCGCCAGACGGCGGGCGCTGGATGGAGAATTGCTTTTCGGGACTCCGGATACCTGGGTTTTGTGGAATCTGACCGGCGGCAAGGTTCACGCCACCGAACCGGGCAACGCCTCTCGCACGATGCTTTATAATATCTATCAGGCGAGGTTTGATCCCGATCTGCTCGAGGTTTTCGATATCCCCAAAGCTATGCTTCCCGACGTCTATGACTCGGATGCTCTCTTTGGTCATACCGATAAAAACATAATTGGCTCATCCATACCGATTCGGGCGATACTGGGCGATCAGCAGGCCTCCCTGTACGGTCAGGGCGGCGCGGATTCGTCGGTGATCAAGGCGACTTACGGGACGGGGATTTTCATTCTCCAGACAACCGCAACAGAGGTTGTTGAGGCACCGGGGCTGCTGTCCACGATCGCCTGGGCAAGAGGCGGGCAAATCACCTACGCTCTGGAGGGAAGTATCCTCATGGGGGGCGCGTCTCTGCAGTGGCTCGAAGAGAACCTGGGGATTTTGGATGATGTGACACAGTGCGGCAGGATTGCCCAGTCGCTTCCAGACAATCAGGGCGTTTATTTCGTTCCCGCTTTTCAGGGACTGGGATCTCCACATTGGAACCCGGATGCTCGTGCACTGCTTATCGGAATGTCGCGGCATAGCAGTCGTGATACGATCATACGGGCGGCACTGGAATCGATGGCCTATCAGGTGCGTGATGTTATAGATGTTATGAGTCGGATCAATAAGTCATGTTCTGTCTTGCGGGTGGATGGCGGTGCGGTTGATAATGAATTTCTGATGAGATTTCAGGCAAATCTTCTGAAAACGGCGGTTGAGAGGCCGAAGGTGACCGAAACGACGGCTGTTGGTGTGGCTGCACTGGCGGGCGTTTCGGCGGGAATATTTTCGGAGGATGACATGCATCGAATGCGTGGTCGGGGGGATTTATACGAGCCTGCCGATAATTGTGAATCGGAAAACCGGTGTTATGCGAATTGGAAAGAGGCTGTGCGGCTTTGTTCTCTTTGGAAAGACAGTCAAAAATGAACGGAACTTTTGCGCCGGCCTGCCTAAGAGACGTATAAACAGTAGAACAATAACCAAAGATTCCTGCCGAAGCAGGATATTTTATTTCTTTCTATATTTAGATGCACTTTTTTCAATTTTCGGACGAATTTTGCGTAAGGGTTAATTGCTTAAATCTATCATTGACATCTATATTAAACAGATTTACCATTAGAGTAGAGAAACTCTGCCGACTGCATGAATGATTTAGCCCCTTTGAGAAAGGGGGGATGCCCATAAATGCCGAAGGAAAAAAGTAGTTTATATAACACATCTCAAAACTGAGAACCAATGCGTAAGAGAACAAAGTGAGGAGAATCTAAATGAAGAAGATGAATAACCGTAGTGGTTTTACCCTGATTGAATTGATGGTGGTGATTGTGATTGTAGGAATATTGTCTGCGGTTGCGATTCCCAAATTCATGGGAGCTTCCGCCAAGGCGAAGATGAGCGAGGTGCCTACAAACATACGGGCATTCGAAACTGCCCAGCTTTCCTACATCGCCGAAACCGGCAAGCCGGGTAAGATCGATGAGATCATATTCGATAAGCCGACCGATTCCAAATGGTTTACCTATGCCGACGGAGATTCGGCGGGAAGTATTAAAGTGACCGCAAAGAGTGCGATCGGATCATTTCCGAAGGATGGGACGATAACCTCGACATACGATGCCACGGAAAACAAGTTCATCCACGGCTCCAGTGACACGACCAACGCAAAGAAGCTTATCCCGAATTTCTTCTAAACGTAAGAGCTGGTAGTATCGGTTATTTAAGGGCACTCGTTTGAGTGCCTTTTTTGTTGGAAGGGATCAGGAATTAGGGCGCAAAAACCAGGAGTTGGCAAATGCACGCACAAGTCGTGCGAGGCATAAAAAAAACTGTTTG
>CAZPHU010000135.1:0-9081 GCA_964586285.1 uncultured Fibrobacterota bacterium
CTGTCAGCACCTTATTAAGTACCTGCTTGCCTGCCAGGTTATACACCGAGAGGTTCAGGTTGCCAGTCATACTCTCGGGCAGGTTGTACACCAGTAATCCGTTGGAAAATACCGGTTTTGGTAAAAGTCTGTTTGGCATGGAAACCGGTGAGGCGACACCCAGCGAGATATTTTCCACAAAGAGATTATCCAAGTTAAGATTGATCTGGCCATCTGTAGCATCATATACCATGAAACGAATCGATGATATATCGTTCAGATCAAGAGGAGTGTCGGCCGTCTTCCAATCGGGCTGGGAAAAATCAGCTATTTCCAGACGATAGGTGTTGACATTTTCTGTCGCTGTGACAACGGCCGTGTAATATGCTCCATCAGATATGGAAGGCTGTTCCAGCTCGACATGCACCCTTGCTGGAGCGCTTGCATTCAAATCGAACATGATGGATACAGGATTGCCGATAGATACGGCGGAGCCATCGCTGTTGAAAGTAGAACGAACACCCATATATTCTGCCTGACCAGAACTTCCGCTCTGCCCTTTTACGCGTAGCACCTGAGAATAGTCACCCTCAAATGAACTGATACTGGTTCTGGTCATAAAGCCGGTCTCGGTGCCGAGAGCCAACCATTCGCCACCAAAAGAATTCGTTGTGTTTCCATCTTCGAAGTCATCTATCAGGACATCATCCGGTCTGGGATCAAGGCCCTTGGCTCTTTCGATGAAAATCGATCGGGACCGTACTTTTAGTAGATCCATCACGGCGATTTGCCCTTCAACATCAAGAGTCGCTGTGACCGTCTCACCGCTGAGAAATCTGCCTCCATCATCTGCAGTACCATCCCACTCCACATTGATATCGCCGGTTCCGGTGAGCCTTTTTGTTGCACCTGACCCGCCTCTGATTACTATCGTCCAGGGTACGGATTGGGAGCTGAAACCGGCCGAAAAAGTGACAGTCTGTGTAATGAAATCGATACCTCCCGATGGCGTGGCCGAAAAATCTTGACTCACCTGTATTCCTCCGGGATTTTCGAGCGCCTTGAGAAATGCAACGCCCCCAACCATACCCGCGTTGTAATCGATGGCAACCTCGGAGTAATTATACTGGTTGTGATCATCCACCCAGTTACCCTGGTCGTCCGGACCGCTTACGACACCACCTTGAGGACCGCTGTAAGTTGGGCGGTAATGGATGCTTGTTGGTCCGCCATTATGTCCAATGACAAATGACTGGCTGTTGCTGGGGTGATCGCCTACAACCCAGTTTACGTGGTCTTCGGCCTTTTGCCTATACCGTTCACGGGTGGTTTCATTCGACTCTGTAACATATGCAAGACCAAATGTAAAGGCGACAGCACCTATATCGCGAGCTGTACCCCAATCGGTATTTTGATATACACCATCAAATACACTGAAATCTTTGATTTTCCCATTGATGTCTTGGATGTTTGAATTGAGACTACCGGCGCCACTTAGCCCCTGTCTCCACACTTCAAAAGATGCGAGAGGGGCGATGTTTGTATATCCCATGCATGTATACATCTCGGTCATTGGCGTTTTTGCCCACTGAATATAGGTAGAATAATTTGGGTCGGATTCGTCAGAAGCACGATAGAGTTCGACTCCGGCGGCAACCTTTTTGTCCGCGATCTGTCTATCGTCAGAGTATGAATAAAAATCCCCCTGTGGTTGACTGTATAAGTTGCCGGAATCAAATTTTCTCTTAGCGAAAGTAAAAGCAACTTTTGCCTTCTCCAGGCATTGGTCGGCATAGTCAGAGTCAAATTCTCGATAGACGGTTGACATAAGCGCTAAACAGGCCGCATAGGTAGCGGGAATATCGCCGCCGGTGCATTGGTAAATTTGATCTCCACTTCTACCATTCTCATTTGCAGGGCCCCATGTAGCGTGTTCAGAAGCGGCATTTCCAACATCAAGAATTACCGTCTGTTCATCTATAACAGCTTTAATCATGTAGTCTGTCGCAAACTTTACCTGATTGAGAATATCGGGAATATCATCTCCGGGAGTAGAGTGGTCCCATTTGTAATTGTCGGCGTATGAGCTCGGGAAAACATCGTACCCTTTTAACAGGCAATATACCGTGTAGCTAAAAGGCATTCCAAATTTGACATAATCACCGGCGTCATACCATCCGCCATCAAGAGGATGGTCATTCCAGTTATCACCCCAATGATATGCATCTGTCATACCGGGATTGAGGTTATGGCAGCTTCCGCTGGCGAGTCCGGCCCGCTGGTATCCGTAGAAGGTAATAAGCTTGTCGTGGAGATCGTCATATTGTGCATAAACACTGAAAGAAAAAAGCATTATACATATCGTGGTCAGAATTCTCATAAGTATGTTTCTCCTATTCTCAAGGTCTTTTGTTTTAGATGTCAATATTAATAAAATAGTCACTGTCCACTGACAAAGGCTCTTATCGTCTTGTCACCTGTCGCGCCTGTAAGCTTAAGAAACCACATCCCACCCGCCAGATTATTGAAACTGATCGGATGATTATCTTTTATCGAGCCTCTTTTAAAAATCTGACCGTTTGCTTTTACCAGAGAATATGATGAATAGGTATGAAATGATGGCAACAGAACGGAAAAACCGTGCGGTAATGTCTTCAGGGTGACACTTTTGACCGCAGCCATATCATAGAGATTTCGTTTGGCATCAACCGTGTTATCAAACTGTATCGACTTGATGTAATAAGTCCCCGTTGTGTTCAGAAAGTTTAATTTAATCGTATGCTCGCCGGGTGACAAACCAATCTCTTCAACAATGGTTGTCCAGCTCGCATTCTGGGAAATGGATATATCGCCTGCGTGCTCGTCGTCTATATACACTTCAATGGTACCACTCCCTTCCCCCTTGTAATTAACAGCAAGTTTACTGGTGGAGGTTGAGGCGTTTACCTGGTATGTAACCCAGTTTTCATCGTTGGAGCCGGTGACCTGGGTAGCCGATAATACAGGTGTGGTAATGAAACGAAGAGGATTATCCGGATCGCGTTCTTGAACCGTTTCTGCTTCTACAAAAGATCCCCAGTAGCGGTTGTAGCGATTTGCTTCATGCACCGAAGGCATATCGAAGGTCGTGTCCTTTGCCGGACCCTTGTGGCCGGTTTTCCATATCGGTTCGTACTCATCCTCATCATGAATGAGTCCCTTTACCAGACTGCCCGATGAGCTTAACTGCCTGCTGCCTATGTTGCTGAATGCAGCCGAGCTTTGATTGTGACAATCGTATACCGACCAGTTACACCAGCTCAGATGGTAGCGGTCGATGTAATTTTCAAACCACCAGTTGGTGGAGTGCTCATCGACCATCTGTAAGCTGCGCCCGCCATCGGAATGCGTCGTTCCCCACTCGGTGACAAAAATGGGCACCTTGTTGATGGCTTCGCCAAGAAATGAGCTCTCCTGCCCATTCCCGCCCGTGTTTTCCAGCACCTCGTGTGCCTGCGGGCCGTGACTGGCTGCGTAGAAATGGAAAGAATAGGCAACATTCTCGAATGGTTGACCGTTGTTGTCGACTATCGGATCATCGGCCGCAACCTGCACGTACTGGCAGTAAAAAGGAGTGCCCTGGATTATCAGGTTTTTTGCCCCGGTTGCTCTGATTTCCCTGGTGACTTCGGTAAGGTAGGGTTTTATCTCTTCCCAGGTTTCCACCGCATTAAATTCGCCGCCGGGATCATCTTGATCGATATCATTTCCCGCGGTTACCGGCTCGTTGTATATCTCGAAAATGACATTAGGTACATCCTTGTATTCCTGCGCCATTTGTGTGAAATAGCTGACCGCGGCGGACGTCTGTTCGTGGGCGTTGTGTGAGTGCCAGTCGATAATCACATAAATACCTTCCTCCATTGCCGCATTCACAACCTCCTGGACAAGGTTTTCGCCCTGAAAATTGTTGCCGGTGGCCTCGCCATCGGTGGCGTATGGTGCCCGGACTACAGTGCATCCCCAATCGTTTGCAAGGTATCTGACCATCTCGGCGGAGTAAGACTGCTCCATGCTCGAGGGGCATTCATTGTACCAATTGCTGATGGGCCAAAAGAAACTCATTCCTCGCAGCTGAACGATATTGTCATTCTCATTAAGAAGAAGATTGCCCTGCGTGTGAAGCCAACCGTGTTTTTCGACGGGCGTCTGGCTCTGGGCGTATGTGAAAAACAGGATTACCATGACAAAAAATCCTGTAAATACTCCACGAAATCTCATATTGTTCATACATGTCCTCCCTTAAGGGCCATTAAACGTTTAAATATCAAAGGTGTTGTCAACGGGAAGTGCCGCGTTTACGGAAAAAATTATATCCGTATATATTTCCGTATATATTAATGAAGGGCTTACAATCTACAATTATATAGTTACATTATTATTGCCATACGTTCATAATATATTTCAAAAATGTTGAACATAGTAAGCGAAATATGGGTGCAATGTTTAACTCAGTGCATAAGAGTATAAACTGTTATCGGTAAAACCTCCAAATAAGCCAAAAATATACATTCGTAGGCAAACAGAACGAAAAAGTATGTTGACGGTAAAAAAGCAAGCTACTATATTCTCACTTATACAATTTTTAATCGGTAAAATACTGTTTCATACGTGAGATTCATTCCCCGATGACATCGTTACCACCTCAAGGAGGTCAGTCGGGGAGGGAAGGAGTACTTTAACCGTATACAAAATTTTTGATGAACCTCACTCCATTATGAGCGCACTAATCTGAATTGAAAAGCCATTAATCTATCCTTTTAAAAAATTAACCTTAAAAAAAGGGGTCCACATGGGTCTTTTTAAAACCAAAACAGCGGTGATCGGGATGGCAGCAGTCTTTGCCGTATCCTCACTGTTTGCCGACCAGGTTGTCGATAACAAGTTCGACGACAATGAGAATGAATTCGAGCAATACTGGTACTATGTCGATGACAACTCGGGTACCGGTCCTTACGACCGTCCGCAGTATGAGCCGGAATCACAGCCGACCGTGCTTCATCTCGGAGATGTCGATTCTATTCCGCGAGAAAGCTCTCCGGACGATCCGGCTATGGTCGCCGATTATGAAGGACACATGATCCTCGGCAATGAGGACAATAAGAATTGCATTACGCTGCCTTTTACGCTGGGTGATCGTTACGAGGTGTTTCCCGAGGGCGTAACCTATTCCTATTACATGTACCCGGCTTGTGGTGTCGGTACCATGCTTGCCCCTGACGGAAAATCGGTCGATCTCACCGGTGTAACAGACATCAAGTTCAGCCTGAAATCTCGTGTGGAGGGACAGGGGCTGACGGTGAAATTCAAGATTCAGACCATCGACCTGGATACCTTTTCCACGAAAGCTTATGGGGAAGAACCCGAAGGCGGTGAATTCGCTTATTTCGAGACGGCTACTCATTGCGAAGTGGACGAGGGCTGGACGGATTTCACCATCCCATGTTCGACACTGGTACAGCCTTCCTGGGTAGACGAGGATGATCATCCCAAGGCTTACAAGGATTCTCTCGATCTCAGTATCGTTACTAAACTGATGTGGGAAGTTGTGGCTTCCAGCGAAGACGATAACGGTCTGTCCGATACCTTGGACATCGCCGACGTTGAGCTTATTGGTGACTATGAGTTCGTTTCACCGAGTCTGTTTCTCGAAACCGAATCGACTCCTCCGACTGGTAACTGTCTGTTCAGTGATTTCGAAGCTTCGGAAGCGAATCCTCTCGGGTACTGGTGGTATGCTTACAACGATGCAGAGATCGGTGGCAGTTCATCCGTTGATCCGGACTTTGCTACCTTAAACACCGAGACCGGCCTTCTTAACCTCGAAATCTCCGATGAGACCGGATATGGCTATTCCGGAAAGGGTGCGGCTCTGATGTATACGCTTGGTGATGCTGTCATGCAGGGCAGTAATTCCGTTAAGGGTTTTGTCGGAATCGGTGCAAACCTCTACGATTCCACCGATGCGGAATACTGGGATGCTACGGCTGATGGTGCCGAGGGAATTTATTTCGAATATGCTGCTTCCGGTTTGGATGTAACACTCGAATTGAGTGACTATCATGATGTCGGTGACTACCTTGAGCCGGACCGCAGGGATTCACGCGGATCAGGTATCGTCCATTACAGAAACTTTCCTGCTACCGATGGTGAATGGAGAAGGGTCTTCATTCCTTTTGACTCTTTGATTGTCCACGAAGAATGGGAAGGGTACACGGAAATACCACTCGACCTTACACAACTGGCAAAAGTTCAATGGAAGGTTCAGGGAGCGGAAGGTACTCAGGGCTCGTTTGCAATCGATAACGTAGCTTTTCCGGGAGTTGACGATTGGGAACCTCTTTCGGTCCTCATGAATCGCTCCAATGCCATGAAGGCTGCCGGTTTCGACGCCATGTTCAACAACGGCAACATCCAGGTGAAGCTCAACAATCCTGCTTACACCAGCGGTACGGTTGACCTGGTTAACGTCAAGGGTGCTGTCGTTCGCAGCGCGTCCATCGCTCGCGGAACCGATTTCGCAACACTGTCGGCAAAGAATCTCTCTGCCGGTATGTACCTTGTGAATCTCAGAGCCGTCGACGCTAAAGGAAATGCAATCAGAAAACAGACCAGAATCAATATCCTTCAGTAAGGAATTATTTGATCGGGTAGTTTTTTTGAGCCGGATACCAAGAGGTATCCGGCTTTTTTGTTTCGTGTTATTTTATTACCCAATCATCCGATGGTAATCCCTGATGAATCATTTTCTTATCTCGTGAATGTCAAGGAAAACTCAATAGAAAACAGGCCAACCAATATTTTACGGTAAATCGTAAGGGCTGACTTACTTATAACGTTCCAAAATCTAAACCACTCATCAAAGGAAGTACTCATGGGACTCGTAAAGACCAAAAAAACGCTCGCGGGGCTGACGTTTATCTGTGCGGCCACCCTACTTTTTGCCGACCAGGTTATCGATACGACATTCGATGATAACGAACATGATCTGGAGCAGTACTGGTATTACTACGATGATAACGCGATGGTCGGCCCTGATGACCGCCCTCAGCTGTATCCGGAGAAACGACCATCGGTCATAGATGTAGCATACACGGAGCATGAGCGGCAGAGTAGGCCGGGTGATGACTGGTTGATTAAAGAATATGAGTTTCGGACCGATGTGAGTGATGGTAAACCCTGCGCCATGATGCCCTTTACCTTAGGTGAGAGCTGGGATGTGGCGTATCGGAACTACTCCTATACCGCCATGCCATATTGCGGCCTGGGGGCGCAGCTTGCCCCCGAGGGAGAGAGCCTCGATCTGACCGGCGTAGAATCGATACGATTCAGCATCAAATCGCGTGTGCAAGACCTGGAGGTAAAATTCAAAGTCCAGATACTTGCTATGGATGAACATTCCAACAAGGCGCTCGATGAAGAATGGAAAGGAGGTGAATTTGGTTACCACGAGTACACGTGTTCTACAACTGCCGAACAGTGGACCTCAGTTTCAGTCTATATCGGCGGACCTCCCGAAGAAAACGAAATACAACAACCTCAATGGGTTTTTGACACGGGAGACGAGGCCGGAATCATGGACTTTGATATAACTCAATGCACAAAGCTGGTGTGGGAAGTTGTGGGAGAGGAAAGACTGGTCGACACACTCGATATCGCCGATGTCAGGCTCATCGGAGGGGGATACCCTGGAGATCTCGAAATTCCGTATGCACCGCCAGAGTGTTGTTGCTTTGGAGATTTCGAACAGTTCCCGTACAACGAATCACCGCTTGGTACCTACTGGTATGCATATTCGGATGTGCCATATGGTGGCGCTTCTTCCGTAGACGAAGAATATGCTATTGGAAATGATGTAGCCGGGCTTCTTAACCTGCAATTTATCGAAGGAAACGGTGCTTACGGCACCAGGGCACCAGCGCTTCAATACCAACTTGGCCCAACCTTCCAAATGGATGGCTACAATACCCGGGGATTTGTCGGCATAGGATGCGATCTCTACGATTCTTTGAGTGTCGAATACTGGGACGCAGCGTCTTTGGGGGTGGATGGTATTTATTTCGAATACAAGAAAGAGGGTGATGAAGGTCTGATATTTGAAATCTTAGATTATCATGATGTCGGTGATGCGGATAATCCCGAAAGAAAAGATTCGCGTGGATCAGGTTTATATCATTATCGATATCTGCCCTCGACCGACGGAGAGTGGAGAAGAGCCTGGATACCTTTCGACGGACTTACGGTCAACTTTGACTGGGAGGGGTTCGTAGATATACCCCTGGATTTAACACGCCTTGCAAAGATTCGATGGAAAGCGGAGGGGGACCAAGGTGAGCAGGGGCTGTTTGCCGTCGATAATGTTGTCTTTCCGATGGAGTATAATCCATCGGACAGGTTAAGACGTGGTGGAGGATGTTATTATCCGGGTGCGTCTGCCGGAATGAATAACCGTCCAGCCATCCAGAGCAGGACAATACGTGCAGATTATCGCAGATGTGGCATCATCGTAAACCTGTGCGAAATGCGTAATCTTGCTGCCGGAAAGATCAGCCTGGTTAATACCAGGGGTGAGCTCATACGGAGCGTTTCTTTGTCTGCCGGAGTTGAATCGGTGACGGTGCCGGCTGGCAGCCTCTCGGCGGGGGTATATTTCATCAGACTCCACGCAACCACTCACGATGAAAAACGCATCGAGCGGCAGACCAGAGTTAATGTGGTGAAATAGAAAAAAGTTTGTAGAGTAACGAGAAGAGCCGGAGACTGCCATGTCCGGCTCTTCACTTTTGCTTGTGTGCTTCAGTTCTACCTTTCAAACCGTTGTCAATTGGATTAGACGTCTTATCCGACTCGAAACAATGGCCTTATTTATCTTGGGTACTTCGCCGCTAACACCCTCTTTTCTTCTTTGCCCACGTTCTACAGCTCATCATATATCTGAAATTGGGTGCATTTTAACCACAGACGAGAAATAATGTCACATAATATGACCAGACAAATATTGTTAACCAGCTAGAATATTTGAACGATCAGAAACAAAAATCATAAAACCAGAACCGGCGTCAA
>CAZPHU010000136.1:0-9004 GCA_964586285.1 uncultured Fibrobacterota bacterium
CGAATTATTTTAGACATTCGTTTACACCATTACTCAGTTTTACCGGGACAATGAAAAAGTGGCCGGTCAATATAACCTACAGTCACGATTATTCGGTGGATTCCAGCCATGCCGTTCAGAACGGAGAGAGTGGGAAGGGAGAACACGAGGTGAGTCATTCCGACAAGCTCAGTGTTTCGCATTCGATTCGCTCCAGCAGACTGCCTGAAATCAAGGTGCTGCGATGGACTATACCGATTCGCGGGGAATTGGCTTTGGGCCTGGATGCTTCACGCAGATCGGTAAATCACAGGGCCGAGGGGATAGGTGATAAGAACAGGTATGTGGAGTATATGATCAATCCACATATGGCTTATGACTTTACCGACAACGTGAGGGGTACGCTCAGCTACGCTGGAACCAGAAGAGACGAAGAGGCGCCGGCGAAAGAGACAACCACCGACCACAACTTTGAATTGTTAGTCCGGATAACCTTCTAGGAGATACACCATGGACAAGAAAATTCTTTTCAGCGCGGCACCTACCGAAAAGCGTGCCGCCTTGCTGGAAAAGGGCAAACTGGTTGAGCTGGTGGTCGAGCGCCCAGACCAGTACAGGCTTTTAGGAAATATCTACAGAGGTAAGGTAACCTCTATTCTACCCGGAATCCAGTCCGCTTTTATCGATGTAGGTCTGGAAAAATCCGCCTTCCTTCACGCTACCGATGTCGACCCGACACTGCTTCTTAATGAAGATGATGAGCTGATAGAGAGATTTACGGGCAGGGATGTTCGTTCGCAGCGGCGAAAAGTTCCTCAGGTGCCTATAGAAAAAGTCCTCGAAGTCGGGCAGCAGATTTTGGTGCAGGTAATAAAGGAGCCGATAGGATCAAAGAGTCCCAAAGTGACCACTCAGATAAGCATTGCCGGACGTTTCCTGGTGCTTGTTCCCGACGCGGACTTTATAGGTGTGTCAAAAAAGACCAGCGACATTAAAAAAAGACGACATCTCAAGAGGCTTATAGAGCAGATCAAACCGAAGGGTGTCGGCTTTATCGTAAGAACAATCGGTCTGAAGGTATCCGAAACCGAGTTTGTCGCCGAAATCCATCAACTGGTGGATGCGTGGCGTCTTGCTCAGCAGGAGGCTCTGAAGGGCAGGGGGCCGAAGCTTGTTTACAAAGAATACGGCATTACCACAACCGTTATCCGTGATATTTTCAGTGAAGATGTCACGGAAGTTTATGTCGATCATAAGGATGATTATAAAGAAATCGCATCCTATCTGAACACTGTTTCACCAAAGTTGCTCGATCGGGTAAAGTTGTACGATGAGAAAATGCCGCTGTTTGACAGGTTTAACATAGAAAAAGATCTGGAACGATCGCTTCGAAGAAAGGTCTGGCTTAAAAGCGGCGGATACCTGCTTCTGGACCATGCCGAAGCGTTGATAGCCATAGATGTCAATACCGGCCGCAACGTTGGGAAAAGTAATCTGGAAGAGACCATTACGCGTACGAATCTGGAAGCGGCAAATGAAATATGCAGACAGCTTCGGTTGCGCGATATCGGTGGGTTGATAGTAATTGACTTCATCGACATGCGTAATCCGGAGAATCGCAAAAAGCTCGAAAATGAGATGTTTCGTCTACTCGAAGCCGATCCGACCGCTACATCCTCTACCGGTCTGAGCAAATTCGGTCTGATGGAAGTGACGCGCAAGCGTGTCCGTCCCGAACTTCAGGAACTGTTTACCGATGTTTGTCATGCCTGTAACGGACTTGGATGGGTTTTCTCTCCCCAAACGGTCACCGCTCGTATCGACCGCGCCTTGAAGCGTGAGTCTTTCGGACAGAAACGTATCGCGATTGCGGTGCACCCTGCAGTGGCCGCCTACCTGAGGAAAGATAATTGCGAGATTGTTTGCAAATTGGGCCAACAACACGGCTACACTCTGGAAGTTCATGAAGATGAAGACCTGGATCAGGACGAATACGAGCTTCATCCGCTTTTCCAGGGACAGAAGTTTAAGACATCTACCGAAAGACAAAAAGATACGGAAGAAAATATTGCATAAGGGTGTTTGCAATTGTTATATTAGAAAGTCTTTTCCCTGTGGCGACAAGTTTAGTCTGGGGATACACGCCTGAATATTGGATTCAAGTAAGGAGATAGATCCTATGATGTCTGTCGTTGAACAAGGCGGCTTTCAGTTTACCGTAAACGAGGGTGATACTATCCGGGTTCCCCTTATAGAAGCAGAAAAGGGCAGTGAAGTAAATTTGGACAAGGTTTTGCTTGTTCGTGATGGTGAAGATGTAAAAGTGGGAACACCGGTTGTAGAGGGCGCTCAGGTGAAAGCGAAGGTGCTCGATCATGCCAAGTCCGACAAGGTTCTGGTCATCAAGAAGATTCGCCGTAAGGATTACAAGAGAAAGAATGGCCACAGGCAGGATTACACGGAATTGCTGATCACCTCAATTTCCGCATAATTGAAGGGAGAATGAATCATGGCTCATAAAAAGGGTGTCGGAAGTTCAAGAAACGGTCGTGATAGTAAACCGAAGATGCTTGGGGTGAAATGCTTTGGAGGGCAAAGTGTTTCCGCCGGCAGTATTCTGGTGCGACAGAGAGGAACAAAAATCCATCCCGGTTTAAACGTCGGCAAGGGAAGTGATGATACTCTGTTTGCGAAGATCGACGGTAAAGTGGAATACAAAACATTTGCCGGAACACGAAAAAAGGTAAGCATAGTACCTGCCGAATAACCGACAATCACAAGGTTAGAGAAAAAAGCGCCGATTGGTAACAGTCGGCGCTTTTTTTATTGGTGCGCCTTCAAGTGCATGCCCACGGCTTGATCAAGCAGGGGTTTGCGTTTAAAAACTTTATCCGCTGATTCGCAAAATGAGAAATTTTCAGAGCAAATCAACTATATCTTGCTTTTTCGCGCTTGTGGTTATCCAACCTGATCTGCGTCATTATTAACTGGTTAGAATGATATGGCAGGGCAGATTACAGACATGGCACGATTATTGACTGAGTAACTGGTGTGTAAACTTCGCCTTGCAGTGAAAGGAGTCGTTGGTGAAGCCAACTAAATTACTTATTATAGAAGATAACGATGCGGTAGTTTTCGGATACAAGCGCTATCTGGTGCAGAAAGATTTTTCGATCAGCACTGCAACCACATTGGCCCAGGCCCGTAAGTCTCTATCCAAGGAGAGTTTCGATGCGGTCTTGCTGGACCTGAGGCTGCCCGATGGAATGGGTCTTGATCTTATCAAGGAAGTGCACGACAGCGATGAAAGGATCGCCATTGTTGTGATTTCCGGCCTGGAGGATACGAAAATCGCCGTGCAGGCGATGAAATACGGCGCTCATAATTTTCTGCCGAAACCTGCGAAACTGGAGGATGTCGAAACAAGTCTCAGAAGCAGTTTAAAGGTAAAGGAGCTTCGAACCAAAGACTTTATAAGGCAGCGTCTCAATGAAGCAAGGCAGAAGCCGTCATTTGGAAGATCCGAAAAAATAGACCAAATCCTGGAATTCGCCACAGTCGCCGCTGCAAACGATTCTGTGATTCTTTTAACCGGTGAAACAGGTACCGGCAAAGGGGTCCTGGCCCGGTGGATACACGAAAACAGCGAGAGAAAAGATAATCCGTTTGTTGAACTCAACTGCTCGGCTCTTCGTGGACAGCTTCTGAGAAGTGAACTCTACGGCCATACCAAGGGTGCCTTCACCAGCGCCATTCGAAATCATGAGGGACTTCTGGAGGCTGCCGACGGCGGGACCCTGTTTCTGGATGAAATAGGGGATATGGAGATCGAGGTCCAGGCCGAACTACTCAAAACCATCGAAGAAAGAACCTTCAGAAGAATAGGTGAAAACAAGCTCAGGAAGAGTGATTTCAGGCTCATATGCGCCACAAACAAAGACCTTCCTTCCGCATGCAAG
This sequence comes from uncultured Fibrobacterota bacterium, assembly GCA_964586285.1. GTDB lineage: Bacteria > Fibrobacterota > Chitinivibrionia > Chitinivibrionales > CAYFVL01 > CAZPHU01. Next base: position 3,939 of record CAZPHU010000136.1, read on the forward strand.
GAAAATAAATTCAGAAGCGACCTCTATTATCGAATCTGTGTTTTCCCGATCGAACTTCCAGCCCTCAGGGAGCGAAAGGACGACATACAGTTTCTGTCGGAAAGAATCCTAAACGAATTTGATTACAAATACTTTCCTTTGGAAGAGGATGTTCTGGATGTACTCAAGCAGTATGAGTGGCCGGGAAACATTCGCGAACTTCATAACATGCTTGAGCGTGCGCTGCTTCTTGCCCGGGGAGAAAAACTGTCACCAAAGCATTTTCCGGGAATGCAGTATCCCGGTCTGAAAACTCCCAATATAACCGTAAATTTCAAACAGGAAGACGACCTGCAACCGTTTGTGTGGAATCTGGAAGAAATCAAAGATCGCCACATTCATAAGGCGTTGAGTCATTTCGGAGACAAGAACAAGGCAAGTAGAGCGCTTGGAATCTCTCTGGCAACTCTTTACCGAAAGATCAGCAATGAGGATGAAAAATCCGAACAGTCGGAGTCTGTCGTTAACGCCAGCTGAAATAAACCAGACAGCATAAACCGCGTACTATGTTTCATATCTGAAGGGTGGACTCAAGTCCACCCTTTTTTCATGAAATTATCTTTTCAAAGATTTCTCCCGATCTAAAAGAATTCAAAACCACACAAACAATGGGTGCTGATGGTTAGACACTAATCCCATGATCCACATTGAAGCTGCACTGGAACTATTATTGCCGGATAAATGGTGAAGTGGTATGATTTGATGGAGATAGCCATAGCCAGTTAAGAGACATAGTATGAGAATAATATTTTTTTGCCTTGTGTTGTGTGCAAGCTTTGCTCAGGCAGCGGAAAATGCGCCGGGATATTCCGGAAAAGGATTGGAGTATCTGCTAAACAAGCGTGATTACGAGAGATTCGATTGGTATATGGATGTTTACCTTAAAAGGTATCCCGATACCGCTACGCTGTATCTGATGAAAGGGTACAGATACTTTGATGAAGCCATCACGTTTCCGCTGGGAAAAAGCAACCGTCTTGTGAGTCCGTCGGGAGGTATTCCTCGCAGGTATCCGTCATATCTTGTTCCCGACAGTATCGAAAGCATGGATTTGCGATTGTTTCCGATATGGAATAAGAAGCTGTTGGATCAGGCTTTTAAGGCGATGAGAAAGGCTCGATCTTTCAGGCCCGATCGAAAGGAGATTTCACACGGCCTCTGCCAGATGGCACTCGAGACGGGAGAGGATGAGGTTTTCTTGAGGGAACTGGACACACTGTCCTCACTCTTTCCAGACGACAGCTCCATAACTGAGCACATTCTTGAATTTGCCCAGAAAAACCTGTGGACCGAACATAGATCCGAAGCCAAGGGGCTTATTAACAGGCTGTTGTACAATCATCCCCGCAATTCTGATCTGCTTCTGATGAAAAGTAAACTCTTCTATGCCCGGGGTGAGCTTGACAGTGCTGCGGCCAGTATTCATCAGGCGCATACAATCGAGGGGGACGACAGGGAAATACTAAGGAATGCGGTAAGGATAGAGGCTATTCGCGGCAACTACAGGGAAGCATCACGATTATGCAGAATCCGGTATGCGCTTACCGACAGTCTGCTCGATCGAGAGCAGGCAATTTTCTTTTCTCTTATATCCGATAAATTCGATTCGCTTCGTTCATCTGCAGGCCTGCAAAGAGAAACCTTGCAGGACACCTCTGTTCTGGGACATCTCGACAACTACAGGAACAACGCGCGGGGAGAGGAGAGGGCATTTTTCACCGGTGATCTGTTTCATCTCAATTTTCCTCTCATAAATCTACACTATCTCATAAATGAGAATAAGGTCGAATATCACATGCATATGGCGGGAGCATTTTATGCGGTTTCACAGTATGACAGCGCCGCATATCACAACCTCAACCTTCTTCGCAACCTTTCTCGAAAAGATAATGTCGGGTTTGAGGCGGGATACAACTTGGCGGCGGAATACTTTGCTGCGGGTCGCAAGATGTTGTCATTCCAGCGCTTTTTACATGTCTATAATCATTTCAGGCGTGAAAGAAACGACAGTCATCTGCTCTACGCCATGGGTGTTACTTACGAATCATTCGGGAATCTTGGGGATGCCCGATATTTTTACAACAGGGCATTGGCAGCATCGGATAAGGACAAGGAGATATACAGGTTGGCAGGATATCGACTCAAAACGATAAAGGGGCCGGGAAGATCCCAGCCCCACTGATCTTATTTGGCGGGTTTGCGTGTTTTAAGGCTGATCTCCATGGCCAGCTCTCCCATGGAGGTTATGATTGGAACTATTATCGTTTTAACATCACGCTGCACGGTGATCTTATGGCCGCTTCCAAGAACAACATTGGGCAGTGAGATCTGAAGCTTAAACTCGGTAAGATACTGCTTTGCGTATCCCGCTACAATATTGGCAATCTCTCCGATCCCGTCGGTGATGTCCGGTCCAACTTCCTTTATTGTCGTTCCCAAAAGAGCCGATACGACTTTCAAAGCAACCTCCCTGGGGAAGCTTAGACTGATAACTCCCTGAGCTTCACCACTGAGCCCGATCACTCCCGATACATCATACGTATGTTCAGCCTCATTCTTTAGAACCGGCGTTGCGGTTTTCACCTGCTCGTTCAGCATGGTTTTAAATGTCTCCATCGTCGCTATTATAAATGGGTTAACGTATGATACATCCATGAAGGCTCCTTTAGTAAACCAAGTATTTTGGTAGATTTCTCTTGTCTTTGAAGTTTTTCCCGGATTCTTTTTCGGTGAGCAGCTCGAGAGAACAATTAACGAAAACTGAATCTGTGACCGCCCGGGACAGGATCAAAATCGAGTCCGATGTTCGAAAAAACGTTTGCGTGCCTGGAAAACAGATCATTTCCAGGCACGATAATTATATCCCGGATCGGAGATTATGTCAACCCTGTTTTAGTGTCTGGATGGGCTTTGCACTTGATGAGTAGTTTAAGCACCTGATTACAGCTAAATTTATCGCCGGCCAGTCGGTTTTTTCGAGCAACCAGTCATGCATGCTGCGGCTCTTTGACGACTGCGATATCCAACTGCAGCACCTGATCTATATCTGCCAAAACATCCCAAAATCGGGCGACAACCTGCTCACCCAGTTTGCCTTCCCGTTTGTGATGAGCCAGCTCCTCAAGCCGCGAATCGATTGCATCGACAGCTCCCGAGACGTTAAGGTCGTCACTCATCATTTTTTCGAAATCTTCTCTCAAAAATTTATGATATTCACGCTCTCCGCCGATTTTTGGGTCGGGCGCGTACGGACCATGAAAAGAGTCTTCTATCCACCCTTGAATTTTGCGGCGTTTCTCACGCGCAACGGACAGCGTTTCAGAGGTGAGGTTGAGGCTTTTTCTGTAACTTCCGTATATAAGAAAGAACCGGATCTCCTGAGGGGTGTATCCCTGATCGAGCAACGATTGGACATGCAGTACATTTCCCTTCTGTTTGGACATCTTCTTTCCGTCTATGAGAAGGTGTTGCCCGTGAAGCCAGTAGTTGGCGAATTTTTGGTTGGAATAGCTTTCCATGATTGCAATCGTATAATCGTGATGGCGGTAGAGATTGTCGACTCCCCCGCAGCTTATATCAACCCAGGTTCCAAGGGTCTGAAGGATCATGGCGGGATCCTGTATGTTCCAGGACGGACGCCCACGGCCGATTTCGGTATCCCAACACATATCGTTTTTTCCCTTACAGCCGTGCCATACGATAAAATCTCCAAGATTCCAGCGCTGACCCGGATAGGTATCCTTTCTAAACAATCGTCTCTTTTTGGGCCAACGACGCATGTCCAGTCCGAATAATTTTCCAAACTCCGGGAATGTAAGCGGATCGAAAAAGGCGTCTTTGTCTTCCCAGTACACCTGTTCTTTATCCAGCAGCACCCTTATTATATGAGCGGCGGTGTCGGCGCAGTTGGTTGCGCGAGGGATGTATTCGGGAAGCGCTATATGCAGCCGCTGACTGTCGGAAAGGAAGTGTTTGATGATCTGCGCGGTCATTTTATCGAGGCTTGTTTTGCGTCTGTGCGCCTCCTCGACAGCCTTGTCTTCGATATCGGTGAAATTTATCACTCTGTGGACATCGTATCCGAGATAACCCAGGTATCGCTGAAGGATATCTTCGTATAGAAAAGTCCTGTAATTACCCAGATGCTGCTCTTTGTAGACCGAAGGACCGCAGGTAAACATCTTCACTCGATCGGCTTCTTTTGACCTGAATGGTTCCTTTTCCCTTGTAAGGGTATTTGTGAGCTGTAATGGATAAAGATTTCTTTTTCCGGCAGTCATACGGATCCTCCTCTAACGAAAAGCGAAAGTTTAAGGAGCGCAAATCCGATACCACCCCGGTTTGACTTCGAAATAAGCGGCGGTGCTTTATTTGTCTTTTTTGGTTTTTTTTAAACTGGATTTCATTGCATTGGTCAAGGTGCGCAGGTTTAGAATGTAGATAGTGACACCGGCTGCTATGAGAAACAAAGCGATCTTGAGCCACACGAAAGGAACCACGAAGAAGGCCGAGAAGCTTATGGTCAACCACAGCGTGAGAATCGATGAGAATTTTGCTCTCACTGAGATCGCCCGATAGTGTTGAAAAGATTTGATATAATTACCCAATATTCTGTGATTTGTAAGCCGGCTGTGAAGAGAGTGGGAAGAGCGGAGAAAGCATGCTGCCGACAGAAGCAGAAATGGAGTCGTCGGCAAGATCGGAAGAACAATTCCAACTATACCCAGCGCCAAGGAGAGAAATCCGACTGATATCAGAAAGATTTTTTTCATACTAACAGGGTGCCAAAGGATTAGGACCAGCATCGTTGAGAAAGAACAAAATACAATGTTTGTGGATGCATGCGTGCACTATTTAATCGGAAATAATCTGCACGTGGTAAACAGAACTTTTGAGGAGATAAGCGGGAGGTTTTATTGGGCGTTACGCAGGTGCAGGAGATAAGCGGGAGGTTTTTTTTGGGTGCTACACGGGTGCAGGAGATGAGCGGGAGGTTTTTTTGGGCGTTACACAGGTGCAGGAGATGA
>CAZPHU010000137.1:0-8961 GCA_964586285.1 uncultured Fibrobacterota bacterium
TTAAGTAGCCAACAATCCCCCAAGCCCCCCTGTTGGCTCTGCTCGCACGGCTTCCCTTGAGGAAGCCTAAGTGCGGGCTTTTTTTTTCATCAAGTGGTTATGCCGTCCACGTGCCTATTCGGATTGCCAACCGCTGCGGCCTCCCTTTCGTTAATTTACTATATGTTTATATCGGTGGTAAGAAGTTGAAGATATCGTGCGGCATAAAGACCCGTTGATAGTACTTCGCCAAAAGGAACTCGTTTTTGGAGTTTGACCCGCACAGATTCAGGTGCGTTGTAGACTGTTATGGATTTTTGATGATGCATGGGATGCATTTAAACTGAACATATAGCGTTGAATTTATTTCTCCGTTATTTTTCCAACTAATTCAAACCAAGCAGAGCCATATCTCGCATCATGGAGGCTGCTTTGTAAACGAAACGGGTCAGAGGCTCTATACCGCCGCTCACGGCTTCCCGCGACAATTTAGTGTAGAAATCGACCACACCAAATATTTTATCACCGGTATTAAGAGGAATACACACCAGCGACTCAAGATTTAGTGAGGAGGCGATATCTTTATAACTACAGTCGGGGTCATTTTGCAGATCCGAAACAAAAATAGGTTTACGGCAAACAACGGCTCGACTCTCCGTGCTTGCATTTTGGGGAAGATACCTGATTTTGCGGTACAAAGGATCCATTGCGTTAGTCGCCCTTAAAACGAGTTTGCCTGTATCACTTTCCGAAAGAAAAAGCGAGCATCTTTGGGAGCCTATCGTTTTACCTGCTGCAAGCGCGATCCTCGAGAGCAGGTCCGACAGATACCCGCCCGGGGTGATCTGACCATTCAATCGCATGCGAGTCGTTTCTAGAAGGCGTGATGCAATTTTTTCCATTCTAAATTCCCCGAAAAGAAGTGCTGAGCAGCCACACGCCGCTCAGCTTTTCCATAAATGGCTAAATCATCTTTTAATTATCAGACAATGCCCTGTGCAATCATGGAATCGGCAACTTTGATAAATCCGCCCACGTTTGCTCCGTTGATATAATTGATAAACCCGGATGATTCTTTGCCGTATGTTACACATGTCTGATGAATGTTTTTCATGATCTGTTTGAGACGATTGTCGACTTCCTCACGAGTCCAGGGCAAACGCATCGAATTCTGAGTCATTTCAAGACCTGAAACCGCAACACCTCCTGCATTGGCCGCCTTACCCGGTCCGTAAAGCACCTTTTTCTCGATGAAAACCTCAACCGCTTCAGGGGTAGAGGGCATATTGGCTCCCTCACCGATCGCCATACAGCCGTTTTTGACCAGTGTTTCGGCCTCTTCCTTATTGATTTCATTCTGAGTAGCACAGGGAAGGGCAATATCGCATGGAGCTTCCCACGGACGTTTCCCTTCATAATACTCGCAGCGATACTTATCGGCATATTCGCGAATACGGCCACGCTTCTGATTCTTCAGCTCCATCACAAAAGCAAGCTTCTCAGCATCGATACCGTCTTTATCATATATATACCCGCTTGAATCCGAAAGCGTTACCGCCTTACCTCCCAGTTCCAGTACTTTTTCGACCGCATACTGAGCGACATTTCCTGAGCCCGAAACCGCCACCGTCTTACCCTCAAAACTAGTATCGCGTGTGGACAGCATCTGTTCGGTGAAATAAACCGCACCATAGCCGGTAGCTTCCGGACGAATCAAACTTCCTCCCCACTGTATACCTTTTCCGGTAAGCACACCTGTAAACTCATTGCGGATACGTTTGTACTGCCCGAACAAAAAACCGATCTCTCTTCCACCTACACCGATATCTCCGGCAGGGACATCTGTATCGGGACCGATATGACGATAAAGCTCCGTCATAAAACTCTGACAAAAACGCATCACTTCGTTATCAGATTTCCCTTTTGGATCGAAATCCGCACCGCCTTTTCCTCCACCCATAGGAAGAGTGGTAAGGCTGTTTTTGAAAACCTGTTCAAAAGCCAGGAACTTAAGGATGCCAAGGTTTACCGAAGGATGGAATCTGAGACCGCCTTTATACGGACCAATCGCGCTGTTCATTTCGATACGGAAACCACGATTGACCTGGATTTGCCCGTTATCGTCAACCCAGGGAACCCGAAACATTAACACTCTCTCGGGCTCGACCATTCTTTCCAGAATTTTTGCCTGTTTGTATCGGGGATTCTCTTCGATAAAGGGGATCAGTGATTCGGCCACTTCCTGAACGGCCTGATGAAATTCTGACTCACTCGGGTTCCGAGCGATTACTCCGGCCATAAAATCATTGATTTGGACATCAAAGACATTCGCCATGATATACTCACTTTCTTCTGTGACAAAAACGCATGAAAAATTAAGTACCTTATTAAAAGATTAGGAATCAATCTTTAAAGACTGATGGTTCAAAAAAATAAGTATTCTATAAGAAAAAACTGACGATTTGGAGCATTTTCAGTGAAACACGTAAAAATTTGAGAAAATCGCGTAGATATCAGGTCTAGTTTTGAGGGGTGGATATAAAGCATAAAAGCACATGGGCGGGGAATGCTATTTGCTCTTTTCAATGAAGGGGAGAGCTTATGGGGAAAGATACTTTAATATCGATAATAAAAGCGTGTCGAGAAATAGATTCCAAAGCAGCCGTATTGTACGAGCGTTTTTCGGAGCGAATGGATGATCCGGAATTGACCTCATTCTGGCATTCCATGTCCGATGAAGAGCAGGAGCATAATGACTTTTGGAACAAGCTTCTGGCCTTGGCAGTTGAAACGGAACTGCCTCAGGTGTTTGAGAATCCATACCAGATAGAAAAAGAACTACATGCGATTTCCGAACGAGCCGATCACCTTCTGGCGCAGGTGGAGAAGACGGTTACACTGCATGATGCTTTCATGGCTGCGTATAAACTTGAATTCACGCTGCTTCATCCGGCATTCGAGAGGCTGTTTGCATATGCCAAATCATTCGACACAACAGGTAACACCGCCGATCAGTATGAGCAGCATATAAACAGATTTCTCAATACGATGTGTCATTATCTTGACAAAAGCAGCCTCGAATTTGAACTGCTCTGCGAAACCATCCGCAACCTATGGCAGAGTAACCGATCGCTTGCGTTTATTAGTTCCGTGGATGAGCTTTCAGGGGTACTTAACCGCAGAGGCTTTTTAGAGGCTATTCAGCCGCTTGCCTACCTGGCACAGAGAAAAAAACTCGAGATCGGAATCATCATGGTGGATATAGATGATTTCAAAAAAATAAACGATAAGTTCGGACATCAGGTGGGGGATAAAGTATTGCAGAAAGTTGCCGGTGATCTTCAAAGATCGATTCGAACATCCGATATTGTAGGAAGATATGGGGGGGAAGAATTTGTCATATATCTCTCGTCGGTAGACGAAGAGGCGATTGTTCGTGTCGGTGAAAAACTTCGAAGCGTCGTGGAGCAGTCCACAAATGAACTTCCCGGGGTAACGGTGAGTATCGGGGGGGTAACCGGACAATTGGAGCATGATGTTAACAAGGAATTGACGGATCTCATACATACAGCCGACCAGCAACTTTATGCTGCAAAGCAGCAGGGCAAAAACAGAGTGATCACCATGGCACTCGCAAGGGCGTGAAGCATAAAAAGACACGGCGGGAAGGCGATTTGACTATGGTTTAGAGATACTTGCATATCATTGTAATAATAGGGGATCATAAAATTGGCAGGGACTTTCCTATGCAGATACCGCCACCAAGGTGACAACTATTGTTGTTCCGGGCTCATACACCGCCGCAGGACGGGGTGAATCCGACACCCGATTTTCATGGGTTAACCCGATACTCTCACATACCTGCAAAAGCAACCCGGTGGATTTCAAATAGTCAACTTGGCTAAAGCCGGCTACACCACTTATCATATTCTACCAACCGGGGCCAATTTTCCCAATCACAGACCAAAGCCGGATACCTCGCGCAATGTGACAAGCGCGATCTCGCTTAATCCGGTTGCGATAACCATTAATCTGCCGAGTAACGTTATATCTAAAGGATATACTGTCAGAGAGCAGTATCAATCCGGCTGCAAATAGTTCAATCGGTGATTTGCGCAATCGGGATTCTATAGATTTTATCGTCACCAGAAGCCGGATCACCTCTTCCGTCGCGGTTACTGGTACCAAAATATAGATAACCTTCATGCAAAGTAAGTGGGCGTATCCTTCCATACTCGGTGAAAAGTTCTGTCTCTTCGCCGGTGCTTCGATTTATTTTCCGGATTTGATTACCGGCAAGGCCGCCGACAAACAAATAGGTGTCTGTAGCCACGATATCCGCCGGAGCAAGAGTAAAATCTGTGTAGCAACGGTATGCGGGAAAGTCATCACAGGTTTGCGGCCAACCGTAATTTTCACCTCTTTTAATGATATTCACCTCATCATGCCTTTCGGGTCCGTGATCCACACAGTACATGGTGTCATTATACCAGTCTATACCTTCCGAATTGCGAATACCAAGCGCATAGACATAATTTCCGAAAGGGTTATCCGCCGGCACGGTTCCATCGGGGTTCATGCGAAGGATTTTCCCGTTGAGGCTTGATGTATCCTGAGCCAACATCTCCCGGCCTGCGTCTCCGGTTGTAATATACACAAGCCCGTCGGGCCCGAACGCTATTCTTCCCCCGTCATGATAAACCTCACCTTCGATGCTGTCTATGAGAATTTGTTCGTCTGTTAAAGTATCGGTAAGTGTAAACTGTGACACGCGATTAAATCTCTGCCCGTCCGTATCATAGGTATAATACAGAAATAATCGGCTGTTTTGTGCAAACTGAGGGTCTACCGCCAGACCCAGCATACCGGCCTCACCCACCGCCGCAACATCGAAAGTACCTACTGTTTCCATTTCACCATCACGAATAACTTTAACGCCTCCGGTTCTTTCGGTTACAATCATTGCGCCGTCGGGAAGAAAATCGATTTCCCAGGGCACCTCAAGGTTCTCCACAACAACCTCCAGGGTATCATCCGGATTGCTGCTACCATTGCCGTTTACCGAATTTTCCGACGAACAACTCTCAAAGACACAAACGTTGATGAGAAAAAAAAGTCCCGTAAATATCTTAGTGTTCATACTATCCCCCTTTTTAAACTTAAAGAAACGGGCGCAATAGTTGTGCCGTAAACAGGAACGCAGGAGGAGATATAAGAAAGGCCCCGACAAGCGGAGCCAGAAGAGCGAGGAAATGTATACTAACGATCGTATTTCTAATTTGTCATCATCCCAAATATCACATCGATAAATGCGGTAACAGACGGCTCATGCCCTTCACTGATCGCGAATTCTTCCAAATCGATACCGATATCGAAATGAAGGAATGGGATTTTCGGGGGAGTAATGCGTAAACCAAGATCGGTATTCATATATAGGAAACTGTCCTCGAAATCAACCGAAGATCCAACTTCCCATATAATTCCCCAAATAGGATTGGGTTTAGCGTACATACCGAAATCAACACCGGCCGAAACCCGCTCACCTATCTGAATATGAGGTGTAATTGCGACCTCAAGATCTTTTCTCAATAAAATTCCATAGCAGAGAAACATCCCGAATCTCGGATCTGCATATTCCGGAATACCGTGACTGCCGTCCCCAAGATGAGCGATTGTGTGGGCCAAACCGGCCGCAACAGAAAGATTTCTTTGGATCCCGTACTTCGCCCCGAAATTAATTCTCCCGATATTGTCCAGTAAAGATGCCTGAACCTGGAGATTATAGGGTAGGGCATAGGAGATCTCGTGAAGGCTGATCACCAATGCATAGGCATCGTTTACGTATGGAGCCGGAGTGTAAAAGTAGTGGGTAGGATGAGCGGCTCTGATTGTCGTCTGGGCAAGTGACCCACTGAAAAGAAACATTATCACTGTTGAACTCAAGGCAAATGCACGCATGGACCGACTCCTTTCAGCTCGTTTTCCGAATCCGGACAAAAACATTTAGTGCTTTCGGCTAGTGGCATCGTTCAATATATATATAAGATTCATGATATCGTTAGTCCATACCATCAATTTTCATGCCTCCAGCCCATCATTATTGGCAAACAGGATACTTTTTTACTCGAAGGTGAGTGGCAGCGGAGCGAATGGTTTTTGCTGTGTAAGTTTGATATCCTTTCAGGGTCTGTCGTACCGAGGCAATTTCCTAAGGAATCTGGATAGAACATGAAGCGCGAGAGAATTCAAAATATCCGGGGGGGTGAGCCTGGAGTCGGGGCAGTAGTTTACTGGATGCAGCGCGATCAGCGCGTGTCGGATAACTGGGCGCTAATTCATGCCCTTACTTTGGGCCAAGAACTAAAGAAGCCGGTTGTGGTCGTATTCAGTTTGGTTAGTTCATTTGCCGATGCATGCTGGCGACAGTATTCGTTTATGTTGGACGGGCTCAGACAAGTACACTCGATTCTTAATCGCAAACATATACCTTTCCTCATCCTTACCGGTCAACCCCCGGATACGGTCCCTTCCATATGCAGGCAGCTGAATGCATCGTATCTGGTCACCGATTTCAATCCCTTGCGCCCGCAGCGTCAGTGGGTCAAGCTTGTCTGCGAAAGGATTGAGATACCTTTCGATCAGGTGGATGCTCATAATATCGTACCTTGCCGGCAGGCGTCGAACAAGCAGGAGTTTGCCGCCCGAACTTTTCGACCCAAGATTCGTGCAAAGCTGTGGGAATACATGGATGATTTTCCCGAAAGATTACCCGTTAACCGTAGTATGGACAGCCTGTTGCGTGAGCCGGACTGGAATAAACTTCGTGCGCATTTGTCCGTCGATTTTTCAGTAGAGCCGCTCGATTGGATACAACCGGGAGAGCGAAAAGGCCTCTCCCGCGCCAAATCATTCATAAAAAACCGATTGAATTCGTATAAAAGCGCTCGCAATGATCCAAATCAAAGTGGACAGTCAAACCTTTCTCCCTATCTTCATTTCGGTCAAATCAGTGCTCAGCGAGTTGCACGGATGGTTTTGGACAGTGACGCTTCGCAAGAGCAGAAAGATGCTTTCATCGAAGAATTGGTGGTAAGACGGGAGCTTTCTGATAATTTCTGTTATTACAATCAGTTATACGATTCCCCCGAGGGATTTCCCGACTGGGCGAAGCTTACCCTTGAAAATCACAAGCAGGATGCCCGACCTCATACTTATTCCCGCAAACAACTGGAGACTGCTAAAACGGGGGATCCTTTGTGGAATGCGGCTCAAAATGAGATGGTAGTGCATGGTAAGATGCATGGATATATGCGAATGTACTGGGCCAAAAAAATACTGGAATGGAGCGACTCGGTGGAAAAAGCTCTTCGATGGGCACTATATCTTAATGATAAATACGAGCTGGACGGCCGCGACCCTAACGGGTATGTAGGATGCGCATGGTCGATCGGCGGTGTGCATGATCGGGCTTGGCCGCGGCGCTCGGTTTATGGCAAAATTCGTTACATGAGTTATAACGGGGCACGAAAAAAATTTGATGTCAATAAATATATAGAACAATATGCCGCCAAATCCTCACAGCGCCGACTGCAATAGGCGTTGAGAACTGTCTACCAGCTCAGGTAGATCAGACCCCATTGAGCAATAAATCACTTTCTCATGCTTAATCGATTCAGGATTGTATATTTTAATCTTTTATTTCTGTTACCTGTTTGGACTCATGACACTGAAGAAAATATCTTTTAACATCCTTAAATTGACCGTAATCGTTTTGCCGTTCATATGGATTCTTACCCGTTTGGAATTCAAAGATTTGGGCAAAGCCATTTCCGAAGTAGCCTGGTGGACGATACCGGTACTGGTATTCAATATCCTGCTCTCCTTCTTCCTCCAGGGATTCAGGTGGTGGGTTCTTTTACGCGGCCCCTTGAAAACTCTGGGATTAGGCACTACACTGCGATATCATTACTATGGCATATTCTACTCGATCGTGCTTCCGGGAAGCGCCGCTCAGGATGTAGTGAAAGGTGCACTGATCTCCCGTCACTACGACTACTCCCAGGTATGGGGAGCGACCTGGACCTTTAAACTCCTGGGGCTAATAAGTTTGATACTTATGTCCGTATACGGCTTTTCTACAATAGATTACGGGGCGTATTCGGCACAGCGAATTCCAACCGAGTACATTTATATTTTTGTGTTCCTAATCATAATTCTAACTATTCTCTCTTTTTCAAAAAGGGTAACACGCCCTTTGAGAGTTATTTTCAGTCGCCTGCTGCCTAAAAGGGTTATTACCATAATCGAAAACATACGCCAGGGAGTATATCAGTATAAAAGTATGCCCCTTCGCCTGACAATTAGCGTTTTATTAGGTATTCTGACCCAATCGGTTCTGGTCCTTAATTCAGCCCTGGTGATAAGAGGTATAACAGGAACATTTTACATAAGCGAATGCTTCGCCTTTATTCCAATAATCGAAGTCCTTTGTATGATCATCCCATTAACCCCTAACGGAACGGGTATAAGGGAATCGTTGACCGCCGTGATGTTTCGATACCTGGGGCTCTCAGCCGAACAACTGGCTATTTATATAGCCTTGGGATTGATTCCTGTTCTGCTGAAACTAGTGGGGGCGGTCTCATTTATCTTTGATCGAAAGCCGGTGACCGCTCAGACAAAAGAATCTCAATAAATGCCCATCTTAACAACCAGCTTACCCCGAATTCAAATGCTTATAATGAACAAAAGTGCCTACATCTCAATGGATGAGCAGTTAGGGACCGGGGGCGATGGGCTCAAGGTATACGCGACCAATATTTAACCCATCGTTGCATAAAAACTGCATTTATGTTAACAGCTGATTTCCACTCCCAAAATGGGCCCATACAGCACCAAATCGCGGGCAAAGGGCAATGGAGTACCATATCGTGCCCATGAGCTTTTCGGTATAACTAAGGTTGATAATTCCACATTAAGTCG
>CAZPHU010000138.1:0-1964 GCA_964586285.1 uncultured Fibrobacterota bacterium
AGAATGAGTGGATAGAGGCGTCTTTTGGTTTCGATACCGCCACCAAGGTGTACTCTGAGCTTATCGGAAACATCCAGCGTGACGCCAACTCCGCCAAAAAATACTGGCATTTTATCAAGCTGATGGGTCGCAGTGCTTCACATATCGCGCTTGAGTGCGCACTGAAGTGCCACCCGAATTTCACTATCATCTCCGAGGAAGTTGCCGAGAAGAAGATGCAGCTTCGCGAGATCGTCATGGATATCGCCGCGATCGTCAAGAAGCGTGCCGAAGAGGGTAAAAATTTCGGTATCGGACTCGTTCCAGAGGGGCTGATCGAGTTTATTCCGGAGATCAAGAAGCTTATCTCCGAGCTCAACGACATGCTTGCCGCCGATGCGCAGTATTTCGATTCTCTTATGGAAGATGACAAGTTGCAGTATGTCAATAGCCGTCTGAGCGCCGATACATCACAGGCGTTCTCAAGTCTTCCGTACTCAATCCAGATGCAGCTTCTGATGGATCGTGATCCGCACGGAAACGTTCAGGTATCTAAAATCGAAACCGAAAAGCTGCTTATCGATATGGTCGGTGACATTCTGCGCGAGTGGAAAGCAAAGGGCAAGTTTTCCGGCAAGTTCAACGCACAGAATCATTTCTTCGGCTATGAAGGACGCTGCGCGGCGCCGTCCAATTTCGATGCCGACTACTGCTACAGTTTGGGCTACACTGCCGCGGCATTGATCGGTGCGGGAAAAACCGGCTATATTTCATCGGTTCGTAACATGACCAAAACTTCCGATCAGTGGATCGCCGGTGGTATTCCGCTGACCATGATGATGAACATGGAACGTCGTCACGGAAAGGACAAGCCGGTTATCAAGAAGGCGCTTGTCGAGCTGGACCAAGTTCCCTTTCACACCTACTCTTCACATCGTGAAGACTGGGCGCTGAATGATGAGTTCCTTTATCCGGGCCCGATCCAGTATTTCGGTCCAAGTGAAGTCTGCGATCAGCCGACAATCACCATGGAGCTTGAGCAAAAAGACAAGTAAGTCTTTGCACATATTACATACTAAAGCCCCCGTTGCCTTAACACAGCGGGGGCTTTTTATATAAACCGAACGATATGCCCCTCCCCTCGTGGGCGTCCGCATCTTCTTGAGCGGAAGTCCACAAAGAACGTCCTTACGAGATGCTTTCAGATTGCGACTCGATCATGGTGAAGATAAGGACCACTTTTTTTGCGATCATATCATCCAGGGCTCCTCCCCATACAGCACGGATATTTCCCTGACCCCGTTTTTATCGGGATTTTTCATTTTATCTTTTTGCCAATTTGCGGGATTATTTATAATGTATTGACGGATTCGGAACAGCTCATTTTCATCACGGACGATATGGTCATAACAGCGATTCTGCAACAATCGTTTGTGGAATGGGGGTAGTAAGCCTAATTTTACGCCTTTTATGTACCGGGTTGTTATGATTGATTTAAACGCTCCAACAACATCCCCCATCCTTTTTTTCTTTGATTCATCGAGCTGCCTTATTGATACCCCCGCATGGCCTGATTCTATCGTACGCACGGGCAGTGTGTCCCTCTCGCCAGCATTACCAATAATGATAATGCCATGAATATGATTGGGCATTATCTGAAATGCATCCAATGAGATCATGGGAAATCGCTCCGGCAGACAATTCCATACCGATAGTACCATCTTACCAGCATCATTTAGATGCATCTCGGCATCTCTGATTGTGCCGAATCGATGAACCCTGTCCTGTGTGACAATTGTAACGAAATAGTATCCCGAGGATGAATAATCGTAGCCTTTCAGGCGGGGTGATTTTCTATTGGGGTATTTGTTCATTATATCTACTCTCTTTGAGAAAAGTCTTCTGTAAGCCCGATAGGACCGGTAGCCCTGCAGACCCGTTGGGACAGGCCTTGTGCCTGTCCGCGCCTTCCTTCCAGCCCCCCC
>CAZPHU010000138.1:2064-8685 GCA_964586285.1 uncultured Fibrobacterota bacterium
AGAGTTTTTGGATCCACGAATTTGCATGGAACTGGTATCGATATTCCCCGAATATCCCAAAGCTTTTTGCAGTGGCATCTCTCTGTATAAGCCTCCCCGATTCCCCAAGCTCCGGTGTTTTCGGGTATGTATACCTCGTTTGCTTCGCTGAGAAAGGCAGCCCACCAGGAAAAAGTGCTGTTGGAGGAGATGATTCTTCTAAACCTTCTTATAAAATGAAAATCCTCATCGGCCGGCCTGTTTCTGTGGATTATCGGATTGAAAGGCCTAAAATAGGACAGATAACGTTCCAGCAAAGATTCGGGGGTTATCTTATTGTAAACCAAAAGATGAAGCTCCGAAGGGTTCTGGTCCTCTAGTATATCTACATACCACTGGGGATCGATTATTTCAGACTGATTATTATGAATGGAAGAATCGTAGCCATCATGATAAAAATCATCAAGGCGGATATGAACAACCATCCCGTCCTCCTTTGGAATCACTTCTTTACAGTTCAGGAACTCCTTGACCCTTTTCCAATGGCCGTTGATAAGCGTGGTATCCTGAAAAAAGCCGGAGAAATAATAATGCCTGAACCCTGATGCCTTTTTGCGGAAATAATTATTGACGTTCTGATCATTGAGTTTGGTTCTAATTGGGCGGGGGAAAGGAAACTGAACAAGACGAAAGTATTTCCGATGATCTAACGGGGTTAAAATTTCATTGGAAGGCAGATGCGATAATAACGGCAATTTGTTGCGTTCGGCAAATAGTCTTGCAACTGTATATTGGAATAAATGATTCCCAAACCTTCCTTTGAATCGAATCGAAACCGGCATGATAATACCCACATTTTCAATTAGTTAATAATTTTGCGATCAGTTTTCCTCTTACACCTTTGGACTACTTTTGACAGGTACAAAATACCTTCTTTTAGCAGCGGGCTCAAATGCCTGTTTCCAACGCAAACATCAGGCGTATCTCTAGTTGTTAAGAAAAGGACCTTCGCACTCGCTATACTTATTGTCAGTATACTCGATTAAAGGCCTTCTGTCTTAATCGTCTAAAAAAGATTTATAAAATTGAAAGTTAAACTCGGAAAATGCAGTTCCTCCAGCCGTTGCGCCATTGCACCGAAACGTTGCACCTCCATCGCATGCAACAAGCTAAGGCGATAAACCATTCATTTTACCCGCTTAAACAGGACTTTCTCCAATGGCATGTCATTTGTTCTATGATCCCCCATGCTGCTTGCGTTATAGTTATTACTGCTCAGGAGGATACGTGAGAAAAAAAACCAACCACACGATTTCGATCAAGGGCCTCATTCTTTCAACCATTGTTGTTGGAACCATTATTGTCGGATATTTCTACCCGCTTGCCGGATTTGTCGTTCCAGTGGTTATGTTGGTGGGCATGGTCGTGGGGGCTATTAGAGGGCGATACACCTGCGGCAATATCTGCCCGCGAGGCGCTTTCTTCGACTCTTTTCTTCCCTTCAAAAGCAGAAATCGGAAGATTCCAGCATTCATCACGTCGGGTTGGTTTAGGTGGTCGGCCTTTTTGCTGCTGATGAGTTTTACGACATTCAGGGTGTTACAAAACCCCACATCCACAATGCATCTTGGCTCGGTTTTCTGGACGCTCTGTGCCGTAACCACCCCGATCGGCATTATTGGTGGGCTACTGTATAAACCTCGATTCTGGTGCTCGTTCTGCCCGATGGGAACCTTGCAAAATGTCCTGGGCGGCCGTCGCAATCGCCTTCAAATCGATGGAGCCGTCTGTAAGAGCTGCAAATTGTGTGAAAAAGCATGTCCTCTCAATCTCGATATAGTTAAATATAAAGAGACGGGCGAATCCTCTGAACGGGACTGCCTAAAGTGCCGCAAATGCACCTTGGTGTGCCCTAAAAAAGCTCTGGAGGTGCCGTCTTTTGGCTCGCGAGCGACAAAGGCACTTATGAAGGTTTATCCGGCGCTTGGCAGGTTCTCCGACAAGCAACGAAGCTTTCCCGATAGTAAAAAGGCTGCTTGACAACAGGGCGGGGGTAGTAGGCCTGTGCACATTCAAGCAAAAAAACCGTTTAACAAGGTCGTTGAAATATACCGCCGTTGTGTGTTGTATAGCATTCTGCGCCACTCGCTTAGCAGAAACAAACATAAGCCCCTGTTGTCCCCCATTTGATGCGGACCACTTTTTGCTCATTTAACCTAAATAGACCATCGCTAATGATTCACACTCTTTATATTGGAGTATCATTCCATGAGTGCAGAATATGATACGCTTCGTAAGTTTGTAGCACCCGAAATAGTTTTTGGAGCCGGGTCAGCAAAACTTACAAGCAGGTATGTTAAAAATTTCGGGGGAAACAAAGCATTGGTGGTAACCGACTCCGGGGTTATCGAAGCTGGGTGGGCAGACGAGGTTACAGGTTTTCTAAAAGCAGATGATATTCCATACGCTATTTTTTCCGATTTAACCGTTAATCCCAAAGCCTTCGAAGTAATGAACGGGGCTGACTTTTATATTAGGAATAAATGCGATGTTATAATCGCGGTTGGGGGCGGTAGTGCAATAGATTGCGCAAAAGGTATCGGCATTGTCGCCTCCAATGATCAGAATATTTTGGAGTTCGAGGGTGTAGACAAAATTACCTTTCCCGGCCCGCCGCTGATATGTATACCCACGACTTCCGGATCGGCCGCTGATATCTCTCAATTTGCGATTTTTACCGATTTAGGTAGGAAAGTAAAAACTGCCGTCGTGAGCAAAGCGCTGGTGCCTGATGTTTCCCTTATAGATCCCCGAATGACTGTATCCATGCCAAAGGAGGTGACTATTGCCTCGGGATTGGATGCTCTTACTCATGGGGTCGAATCTTACGTCTCAAACGCCCATTCGCCGCTAACCGACCTTCACGCCCTCAAGGCGGTGGAACTTATTTGCGACAATCTTCCCAAAGCCTTGCAAAATCCCTCTGACCTATCGCCTAGAGAAAACATGTCACTTGCTTCCACCCATGCCGGTCTGGCCTTCTCAAATGCGAGTCTTGGACTCATACACGCAATGGCCCATGCTATTGGCGGAATGACTGGGGCTGTACACGGCGAATGCAACGGGGTCTTGCTTCCAGTGGTTATTGAATTTAACTTCTCCGCTTCAAGTAATCGATATAAAGAGATCGCTGAGAAAATGGGTATTCGGATAAACGGCTTATCCGAAAATGACGGCAGAAAAAAGCTGGTAAATGAAATCATATCATTTCTAAGAAAGATTAGTTTCACGAAAACTTTGATAGATCTTGATGTCACCAGCGGGCTTTTGCCGCGATTGGCAAAAAATGCTAGTCTGGATGTATGCCTGGCAACTAATCCCAGAGAGATTTCACTACCGGAGATACAGGTTATTTATGAGAAGGCGCTCCAATCCCGGGGATGAAAAAGAAAACATCCGCAGAAAAATAATCGGCCTCGGTGAGAGGTCTTTCAGGAAAAGCTATTACCCCGAGCTTCAGCATCGGTTCGAAGATCTGGAGCGTTTCCGGTACCTTTTGAACAAGACCAACGATGCCATATTCGTTATGGAAAAACCTTCCGGGCGGATCTTGGACGCCAACGATTCGGCCGGAAGCTGTCTTGGTTATAGTAATAGAGAATTCCTTGAAAAGAACATGTACGAGCTTACCGATAAAAACGCCCATTCAGAGATAAGACGACTCCTTGAAGGAAATGAGGGCTCTTCGGTTTTTGAGACCTTTTTTCGTTGCAAAAACGGCCAACGTGTCGCCTTTGAAATCGCCATGCACACCACAAAATCTTCCCAGGCGGCAGCTATCGCCAGAAACATACAGGAGCGGCGCAAGAGTGAACTCGCTCTTCGGAGATACTCGCGAAAGCTTGCACATTCAAATGAAAATCTGGAGGCAGCTTACAAGCAGTTGAAGAAAATAGATGATATGAAATCTGAATTCATATCTCTGGCTTCCCACGAACTTCGCACTCCGATAACTTCGGTTCTTGGCTTTGCCCAAACGCTTCTAGCTTCCGACATGCACCTGACTGAGGATGAGCGAAACACCTATCTTCAAATCATTGTAAAAGAAGCTTTCAGATTAAAAGAGCTTGTAAACGATCTTCTGGACCTTTCCAGAATCGAATTAGGGCGAACAAAAATCAATCGTGAAAGCGTAAATTTATATGAATTGATTAAAGAAACTCTTCAGGATCTCAACACAGATAAAGACAAAATAGTACGGGTAAACAGTGATAAGGCGGGCAAGGAGCCGCTGCTGTGCGACAGGGACAAAATCCGCAGAGTAGTTGTCAATATAGTTGAAAACGCGC
Source organism: uncultured Fibrobacterota bacterium (assembly GCA_964586285.1). Lineage (GTDB taxonomy): Bacteria > Fibrobacterota > Chitinivibrionia > Chitinivibrionales > CAYFVL01 > CAZPHU01. Next base: position 6,393 of record CAZPHU010000138.1, read on the forward strand.
TTCGTTTCAGCTCAGAAGTAACAGTGTCGATAAGTGCAGGGCAGCATGAGCGCCTGGTACGTATTGACGATAATGGGCCGGGGATACCACAAAAGCATCTAAAGAAAGTTTTCGAGAAGTTTTACCGTATAACAGAGGACAAAACTCCGGGAGGGGGAAGCGGGCTTGGCCTGGCGATTGCAAAGGAGATTGTAGAATTACACGGCGGCCGAATTTGGGCGCAATCCTCGCCGGGAAAAGGAGCTTCCTTTTTCTTTACTATAAAAGATTAGAAAATTCGCTCGCGTCAACTTATTCTCATGCGCTCCTGCGCTGCTCCATATACCTCGTTCGAATTCTGCGAAAGGTCTCGTTGTAGCGGGAGTCCTTAAAATCCGGAAATGACCATTCAAACGGTTCGAAACGTTTGTTCTTATACCGCGCGGCAAGATCGGCATAAATTCCCTTATCCAGATAAACCTTTTGTCCCGCTTCCTTTGCCGATGCGAGAACGATTTTGTGATGATCGATATATCCGCAGTCGAGATTGACCACCCGATTACCGCCTTCACGAAATAAATTCTCTACTTCGTTGCAGTGAAGCTTCATGCCAACCAGCGCCGTGGGAGGCATAAGCGGCTGAAAAGTTAGTATCATCCTGAACAGAGGTGAGCCCATTTCGGGCTTATAGTATTCGGTCACATCAAAATGCTCCGGAGGACTTTGATAATCGATCGTCCCCCATCGGCATTGAAGCTTGTGTATCGTAGGCAGCAGTTTTTTTTCTTCCCGGTAAAGTACCGCCACGAAATACTTTACATTCTGAGGAGATTTGGTTTCAGCCATCGTTTACCACCGAGAAAGCCTGGGTGAATATGTTGTTATGAATTCCCGTACTGTGTACCACAAACCACTGTAGCTCATCAGGTGTAAGTACTTTTTTTTCGGTTCCGTTTCGACTTCGTACCCTCAGCACATTCCCCTGCAAGTAATGGTGTTTATCGCAGCGGTAGAATGTCAACACAGGATAGCGCATCATGTCAAACGTAAACGATTCTTCCCATGACTTAAAAAAGGTGGAATCGTCTACCCGATCCAACTTGTAACTCAAGCGATAGGTCCGCCGATTTTCCATTATGGTAAACAAGTCGACTCTGTTACCTGTCTGTGGGACGAGTTCAAGATCGTTGAAGCCGTTTTCATAACGAACACTAACCCCCGTGGGCAAGGCCGCAGGCTGATACATTAGATAGCCCGGATCGACAATCCGGTCTCCGTGGGCGGAATGCAGGATCACTGCACAATGGGTGTTTACACCGTATTTGCGGTCACACAACACAGGTCCTGCATCGAAACCGTAGGCACGTAAAAAAGAGATGAAGGCGGCATTAAGCGAAAAGCAGGTGCCTCCCGTGCCGTGTACCAAAAAATCCCTTATAACCTCATGCGGCATACGCTTTTTCTGTTCGACAGTCACGGTGATATTTGATTTAATTATCTTGGTAAGATTTTCAAAGGGTATGAAGGAAAACGCTTCACATACCTGTCTGAGCAAATTGCCCGTCGGCTCAAGAGAGTCGTGCGGAAGGGGTAAATTGAATCGTTTACAGAATGTCGAAACGATTGCCGGATCTGTGATTTTTAAAAGCGAATCTGTTGCGTATCTCATTGTTATCCGTTTTGTAAAAGCATTTACTTAATTACGGCAGGTTTTATTGATCGTGTAGTTCTAATTCATACCGACAGTTTTAAACATTCCTGAGCTTCTGAAATATCTACCCCCTGGGCACAATCCACACGCAGCATGAACAAAGCCGTGCATTTCCATCAGTTGCTTTATCATATTATTGAAAAACACCGTGATCTCTTGCGGCGGATAGCTTTCGGATTTGAGTACATGTGCAAATTCTGTCTCCAGCTCCTGAAGCAGCGGCTCAATCGCCGGAGCCCCCCGGCGGGTTGCATGAATCATACGCTCGACCCGACTCGGTTCACTCAGATAATCCCAGGCCTCCAATGCAAAAGACTCACCCATAAGGTAAGCAAACCTTCCCGGCACATATTCGGATATATCGATTTTCTTGCTTTTCACCAAACCCTTTACGGCCTCTCTTTCGCGCTTTATATCGTAATCAGTTTCAACTGTGGTCCTCAACGGATGATTTGGGCAATATTTTTATGAAAGAAATATTAAAACAATCGCGCGAAATACCCTCTGTGGTATTTCAGATATTACTGAAATCCGCATGTCCAGATTGATTGTGCATATTACCGCAATAGTATCGCGCAATTTAAGTTAAAATACCTTCTTTTT
>CAZPHU010000139.1:0-8653 GCA_964586285.1 uncultured Fibrobacterota bacterium
CCGAATTACCATCATGTGGGACCATATGTCGTGCCATATAGACTCCTGAAGACTAAAGAAAAAAAAGGACGATTAATTTCGAGGAATTAAACATTGAAAAATACATCACTAAGCTTATCAATTACAAGAAATTACGATACAAAACCAATGGACGGTGTGTTGTGAAACAGGTACATTACACAGCCTCTTTCCCGGCGAAGAAAAGCATGATTATTGCCCCCGCCGCCGCGCAGATTATTGCCGCCGTTGCGACAAACGCACTTTCGGGAAGAATATTTACATTCGTATACACCGTTGCGTTTTCAACCATTTTGACTCCGCCGGCGGATTTGACCCACAGGTCGGTAACAACCGCCTGCTTAAAGGGCCACAGCGCGTAAAGTGAGCCTGCCAGCAGACCAAGTAAAAATGCCATCGCCGGGTCGTAATATCGGGCAAGTACCCAGCTGACCAGACGGGCGAAAAGAAACAATCCGGCTGTCATGCCGAGGCCAAAAATCATCAGAAAAAGAATCGGCTCAAGCTGCGGATGTCTCAAAGAGGAAATCGCCGATATCACCTCATAGTATTGTCCCATCAGGATAAGCACCAGTGAGCCGCTTATGCCGGGCAGGACCATCGCCGATATTGCCACTGCCCCCGCGACTCCAATCGATGCATAATCGGCCACAGTATATCGGGTGATGTTGGTTTGTGAAACATCACTGCCGCTAAGCTGTCTGGATTGTGAGTCCTGCATTACCGCCCGGCTCTTGTAACGCTCAGACTTAGCCAGGGTTTTATCCAGTGGATTTACCGCTGCCGAAACGTATACGGTTAGTCCGACTCCAACCAGCAGGAAAAACAGATATGAAGGCCGCTTGTTTTTTATATGCCGCCACGGAATTACTATAGATACCAGGATGAGCCCGAAGAAAAATGCGTAGGTGTAGCTGAAATAGTCGTTTAGAAGCATTTTCATTATACCGGACATGACAAGAATCGCCAGTATCGCACCCAGCCCAAGTCGGGCCAGAAAAAGTATGTCCATGGTTTTAAGAAAATCTCCCACAGCGGTAATGGCTTTCCTCTTGTCGGAGGATCCGGCAAACGATAAGGCATGATTTAAACCTTCCCGAACTCTGGCGGGAGTGATATGGTTTAGCGCGTTCATCACTCTGCCGTACAAACCAAATACAAGCAGGAACGTTCCGCCCGATACTCCGGGGATGATATTTGCCAATCCGATTAAAAAACCGGTTGACGTTTCTTTAAGCCACATGATTGATTTTTTCTCCACCTACTGCTGCCAGCCCGACTTGCCGATTAATGGTACGAATACGACTTCACTTTCGATGCTCTTAATTACCTGATTACCATACCTGTCATAAATCTCCAACCTCTGGGAATTACGATCTCCGGTGGGAACGATTAATCGTCCGCCGTCCGAAAGCTGCTTTATAAGAGATTGCGGCACCACCGGAGCACCGGCCGTCACAATGATTTTGTCGAAAGGTGCGTGTGAGGGCCACCCGATTGTACCGTCACCCACTTTAAAGGTGATATTGGCGTATCCAAGCTCTCGAAGAAGTTTCCTGGCTCTTTCTCCAAGCTCCCGATGTCTTTCTATGGTGTAGACTCTGCGTGAGAAATGGGCGAGCACAGCCGCCTGAAACCCGGAGCCGGTACCGATTTCCAGAATTTTTTCGTCGCGCTTGAGTGCCAGCATCTCCGTCATCAGAGCGACAACATATGGTTGGCTGATTGTCTGTCCCAGCCCGATGGGAAGAGCGTTATCATCATAAGCCTGCGCGTACATGGCACCATCTACGAATCGGTGACGCGGTATCTTTCGAAACGCATCCAGCACCCGCTCATCTTTTATGCCTTTGATGCGAAGTTTTTTAACCAGAGATTCGCAGGCGATTTCAGGCTTTAGATCCCGTATAGTCATAGCTTTCGATTACACTCTATTGTTACTTGGTTGTACTCTCCGGTATGCGACACATTTAGAAGAATACATTTATTTTTTATTACGATCAAGGTCACAATAAAATACGACCCCAGATGATTTGCGCCCAGACCAAAACCACTGCCCTTACCCATCTGAGAGTATCTTGAAAATGCGCAATGTGACTTTTGTCACTACAATATAATGTCTGCACCGGTACATGAAATATGGTCCGCCTATATTGCCGCGTACGAAGGATGATCTCGGATTCCATCTCGAAGCGGTCATAGCGAAGAGTACAATTACGGACAAAAGATGCATTATAGGCTCGAAAACCGCTCTGACTATCCAAAATGCGCCTTCCGGTCAAAAGCGTTAAGAGTGCGGATGTGGTTGTATTTGAAAATACTCGTGCTGCAGGCATTTTTGAAAGTGAAATCGTTCTGGCACCGATTATTATCCCCGCATTCGGCCACTGCTTTATCGCATCGATAAATCTCTCCAAATCATCTGCCGAGTGCTGCCCGTCGGCATCCATGGTAATGATCCAATCGAATCGCGTCGTCAGATATTCGAAACCACGTCTCAGCGCGGCTCCCTTACCCCTGTTAACCGGCTGTGTCAGGCACTTAACGCCGAATCGATCGCAAACATCGTTAGTAGCGTCCAGAGAACCGTCATCCACGACACAGATATTCTTAGCCGGAACCCGAGAGAGTATGCTGGGAAGTAAGCGGGATAAAGAGTCGGCGGCCTTGTACGCCGGAATCAAAACCGAAATCGTAGAGGGCCATGAGATAGACCGGGGAAGGTTATGCATCGAATAAACCCAAAACTGCAAAGTCCACAAAAAACGTACGTGTATAAAATAACAAAGTGCCCCTGCTTTCTACAGGATAAATGCTGTTTTTCTCGTTCGTTTCATTCCGGCAGGTAGTTTTGCCGTCCCTTTGGACAGTCCGTGCACAGTGCAGACAAGTTTGTGCCCGATAATCGGGGGGTGTGCATGAAGCTGCAAAATCCCGTTTCCATCGATTCTTCCGGATACTCCCGTGCCTGAGACATGAGCTGCGGAGGCGCCGGGGGGGCAATGCCGTTGCGTTAAGGTTTATTTATGCGATCCTCCGGGGCAAAGCCACCCTCACCCGGCCTCCACATATTTGGTATGCTTTTTGATTAGAACGAGATTGTCACATCTACTTTGAGACGATTCTTGCGTCGGGTGATTGGGCGAAATTTGTACCTTAAAAGGGGAAAGCATATGAGTGCGGGAAAAATTTCGAGACGAACCGTCTTAGCCGCCGGAGCCGCCGGAGCCGGTCTGGGGGTATTGGCAGCATTCAGAAGACGTGTAAAACACTCCTTCGCATCGTTCGATACCTATATGAACCCGCCGGAAAAGGTGAGGGAATCAAAGGCGGATATCTACCTGGCTAAAGACGGCACTCCTGGTCAAAACATGAAAGACGTGATAAACATGATGGGCGGGATTCAAAAATTTATAGAACCGAAGGACATCGTTATTCTTAAGCCCAACTGTCAGTGGTGGAATCAGGGGCGAACCAACCTCGAGGCCATGAAAGCATTTATAGAAATGGTGCTTGCTGTTCCGGGGTTTTCAGGAGAGGTGATTGTGGCGGAAAACAATCACTTCATGGATGAAACCAAACCACCCGAGATGCGTCTTTTCACCAGGGGCTGGGTCAAGTATGGTGAAATAAACAATCTTGTTGACGGTCAAAAGCATAACATGCTTACCATGGTAGAATCTATAAAGGAGCTGGGGCATAAGAATGTTTCTCTGGTAGCCTGGAGGGATGGGGGGCCGAAGAAGGATATCTGGGGGAGTTCCCAAAACGGCGGAGTGGTGAAATCCTGGAGAGAGGGAGACGGATACGTTTGGACGGATGAGGAGTTTAGGTTCAAAGGATTTCTGGGGCTTAAGACCTGGGTGGTTAAGATGTCATATCCGATATTTACATCACCCTACAGCGGTATCACCGTCGATTTTAAAAACGGCGCATTCGATCGCAAGACAGGGCAAGCGCTTACGGACAGGTCTGTGAAGTTTATAAACTTTGCCGGGCTGTGTGATCACGGCCCCGACACCGGGATAACCAGTGCCGTAAAAAACTACATGGGAATAAGTGATATGTCCTGTGGCTACTGGGGACTGGAGCCGCCCGGATACGCAAATGTTCATTTTGTCGGCGAGAGCTACTATACTTATGCACGGGCGGGTGCCATATCTCATTTTATGAAGACAATCAGGAAGGCCGATCTAAACGTGGTGACAGCCGAGTGGGTCGGATTTGGTCATCGTACGGATGTCGCCCGGGCAGTGCGCTCGCGCACGGTTTATGCGGGAGTAGACCCGTTTGCACTGGACTATTACGGGGCAAAGCATCTGATACTGCCCCACAGTAAGAATCGAGCCAACCATGATCCCGATGATCCCGCCAGTGCCGTGGGAAGGTTTCTGCGTTTTGGTTCGGAGATTATCGGATATTCCGTTTTCGACGACAATCTGATAACCGTGCATGAATCATGAACTATGAATTAAAAACGATCAATGGTGTGAATCGAATTAGAAACAAAGTTTTGAGAACTTTGAGCAAACGTATTGACGTACTTTTTTGTTGGGAACACCTGCTCAAAGCGCACTGGAACCGAAGGACTGCGGATGACTGAAACCGTTTACCAGATAAGAATCGAGCTGTGCGCGATAGAACCCGTTATATGGCGAAGGATTCAGGTTCCCTCTTCGTATAACTTCTGGGATCTGCATGTGGCGATTCAGGATGCGATGGGTTGGGAAGACCGGCACCTTCATCAATTCAAAATTCCGCTCGATGAAAAGAAAACCATAACAGTGGGAATACCGTTTGAGCAGGGGATTGGCGGGAAGTCGGAGGTGATTGCGGGGTGGAAAGTTCCGGTGTCGGAGTATATGGTCGACCCCGGTTTTGTTATTTCCTACAGGTATGATTTTAGCGCGGGATGGAAACATGTGGTTATCCTGGAAGCGGTTATGGCAGGGGAAGAAGCATACTCCTATCCGCGATGTATAGAAGGTGAGCGGGCATGTCCGCCCGAAAAGGTCATGGGCGTGAGGGGCTATTATCGCTTCCTGGACTCCATAAAAAAGCCGAGCCGGCGCATATCACTTGTACTTGAGGAGCGAATCGATCCCGACTACGATCCGGAGGTATTCGACCCCGCAGCCGTGCGCTTCGATGATCCACGGCAGCGATGGGAGAGGACCTTTCGGGAGTGAGCTGGTTTGCGTGTGCCATGGGGTTAAGTTGGCGTGAATTGTTTCCTCGGGGGCTTTATAGTTACAGAAAAGCACAATGGCGAATACGGGCATTATCAAGCGCCTTTTGCCATAGACCGAAAGGTAAATCGAAATCCCACTCGTTATCCCTCTATATGCTTTGACATGCTTCACGTATACTTTCGTCCTTTTCTGTTAGCGCTTATCCGCACCCGCATCGGGTTACTTTTGACAAATTACTTGTTTGCCTCCATTCGCGGTTGTTGGCGGACAGCTCAATATGCCTGATTATCTCAAATTTCATCAAATCTGGTTATCGTGCTGTTACCAGTCAGTAAAGATTTCAGGCATTCCGTATCGGCGACTAGCTTTACAACACTGTCGGATTTGTAATTTCGCTTCTGCGCTTCGGCAATAACAAACCTTGCCGACGCAATGATGTTATTCCAGCGGGGGAAGCGGGGCATTTTGCGAAAATCAAGATACTTGTCGAGGGTGACCGTTCGTTGCCAACCATCCGCATCAGGATGCACTTTCCATAAGCCCGACTTCTTGGCAAAATCCCACTTCTCACCCCCGGTCATGATCTTCCAGATTACAATCACTTCGTTCATGATCAGATTACTCAGCGTAAATGGATCCTCAGTCTCTTTTTCACCCAAGCGAAGATGTTCGGCTATCCGTTTATTGGCCTCAATGAATTCCGCATTTAGTTTTTCCAGCTCGGCGATACGAGACTGGTTCTTTTCCAGTTCGCTGCATATAAGCTCCGCCATCCGCTCGGCATTTTCCACATTGACTCGATGGCGTATGAGAAAAACTGATAATGAATCATCACCTATCTCAACCGGTATGCGTTTTACGGAAAGATCAAGAGCCTCGCCGTTTGACCGGTAAAAAAGTACGGGGGTGAAATTCTTTCTCGACAGCTTTGCAGTCATGAGATCCACAAGCCCCGCATGTTTTTTTCGTAAAGAAGATATCCTTTTGTTTTCGATTTCAAAAGCGGGATTAAACCCCAGCATTTCTTTGAAACACTTATTGGCAAAAATGATGGTTTCATTTTCATCAACCACCACAAGAGCATCATCCACGCTGTGCAGCAGGCGTGTTAATCGCTCCTGCGTCTGTTTTAGATTCGCCTCTTCGATCAGGTGGTCGGCCAGTTTCTCTTTCAATGCCGCGACCTGCTTGATTGCCTCGACCGCTTCACGCTGACGAAGCTGTCCTTGCACACGTGCGATAAGCTCTTCTCTCAAAAAGGGTTTGAGTACATAGTCGTTAGCGCCTGCTTCAAACCCGTGAACCAGATCACTGATCCGGTTTTTGGCCGATATGAATATGACCGGCATTTCGACTGATGAATAGTTTAATCGAATGTTACGGCAGACTTCGTATCCGTTTAATTTGGGCATCATTATGTCAAGCAGTATCAACTCGGGGCGATATTCACCGATAAGTTGCTCAACCGACATTCCGTCGCCGGCTGTGATAACCTTCATGCCCAGCGGTTGGAGGTAGTTTTTTACAATCTGCAAATTGATTGGCTCATCATCAACCGCCAACACAAGGCGCCCCTTAGCAGACGAAGGCGCAGACTCGATACTCAGGGGCTCGGGCTCAACGAATTCGGCGTGCCCGCACTCCGACTCTTTAAGTAAAGCACGATTCAGATATTGCGGCTCGGGCAATTCGTGTGATTCCCTTTGATTATCATCACGGTATGCAACAGGTAACGAAAAGGTGAAACAAGAGCCTTTGCCGTGGGTTGAAGTGACGGAGATTGACCCGTTATGTAACTCGATCAATCTTTTGGTAATCGAAAGGCCAAGACCGGTGCCGCCCCTCCAGTTGGTTTTGCTGGAGGGAGCCTGTTCAAAGGCATCGAAAATTGAGCTCGTATCCTGAGTAGTCATACCTATGCCGGTGTCTACTACACTAATTGTAACCCTGTCACTATCCAATCTCCCCTTTATCGTAACATTTCCCCGGTCGGTAAACTTAACCGCATTGCCTATCAGATTAAACATTATCTGAATAAAACGGTCCACGTCGGCCTGAACACAGGGTAGATTGTCGGGCAAGTCGGTAATGATATCGATTCCTTTCTGTTTCGCACTGGAGCGGAAATTAGGGAGAATCGATTCGATAACCGGTACTATGTGAAGGGGTTGTAGATTGATATGCAGGTCGTTATGACGCATTTTGGAGAAATCCAGTATATCATCTACAAGATTTGTCAGGCGGCGTGCGCTGGTTATGATATGCTCTAAATTACTACGAATAAAGGGTGAAGACTGCACGGCGGAGTCGGTTCGAAGGGATTCGGCGATTCCGCTTATTCCGTGGAGCGGGGTTCTAAGCTCGTGGGATGTGTTTGCTAAAAAATCATCTTTAAGCCTGGATAATCTTTCCAGTTCCGCGTTCTTTTCGAGCGTTGTCGATAGAGTCTGCATGGCTATTCGGTTTGCACGTTTGTTGGACAATGGGAAGTATAGAAGAGAAAAGGTAAAGCCGGTTATGCTTATGAGGAAAAAAGCCTGTTGCCAGTGAACCGGAACCTTATACATTGGATTTAAGGACAGGGATAGAAAAAAGACGGTTATAAACAAGCCAAACAACAGTACGGATGTTATAAAGAGGCGTATTTTACCGGAGAAGGGGATATAAAAAGCCGCAAGTATCAGGGCCAGGATATAATACTGAAAACCGCAATCCCAGCCGGCCATAAGCGCACATCCTGCAGAGCCTGAAGCCAGTATGAAAAATAGAAATGCAACGAATCTTTTGTATGTCTGTCCACCCCGAAGTTTTGAAAAGAGGCTGCATGCAAAGGAGGCGGCTATAACTACGCAGCACAGAGCCGCCAGGTACATCCTGAGATGAATGAATATGATAATAAACACCGCATTGTTTGCTACCGCAAAAAGATCGACATGATTGGCAAACACAATCCACTGATAGTGTTCCTGGGGAACATTGGGGGGAAGTTCCAGAAGTCTACCGTACCATTTGCCGAGAACTCTATACATGAATGGCGTGCTCCTTCAGTATAGTTAGCGAATTCGGTAATAGTGTATAAAAAACACGGTTAAGTGCTTGTAATTACGATATCAGGGCGATCCGAAAACGCGCAGGACCAAAAAATGACGGTACAATATACTTTTTCCTCCCGCAGCGAGGGGCTACTTTTTTTTACGGTTTTGAGGGAGGTTTGATGAGGGGACAAATGGTTGTAATTACTGTAAAGAAGTAATCGTGGATGCAAAAAGAACATGAGCGAGGGAGTGGCTCTCAGGTTTAGCCCGGCCTCTCAAGCTTGGGTGCAATGAAACCGCATAGCGATTCTCCGGGGCAAATACACCCCCTCCCAGCCTCCCCCTTGGTAAGTGGGAGGAGCTAACACTAAGATTAACAACGCGTTAAAGCCTTCCCCTTACCAAGGG
>CAZPHU010000140.1:0-8621 GCA_964586285.1 uncultured Fibrobacterota bacterium
ACGTGCGGCTTTTCTAAATGCGGATGATATAAAGGGCGAGCTATTCGCCCTTTTTGCTGACGTCATGATAGTTTTTGTTTAAATGATACCCCGGTTTTCAGCTTGGCAAGTCTACGGGCAGATTAAATCGTGGGCTAAATAAATCACCGACTTTACTTTGTTAAAGATCTTTAATTTTGATCATCCTGAAGAATAGTAACACAATCGGTCTTTCGTGATAAAGCCAATCCTATCATCATAGAGCCGAATCCGGCCGTAAGAACGACGAACAGCAGCACTGCAATCTGTGGTAAAGAAGCGACTCTAAGCGAAAAGCCGGACGTAAAAAGAGCCGGTATCATTCCCGCGGCAGTACCGGCGAATATCAATACTGCATGTTCCCAAAAAAGTAACCTGTAAATAACAGAATATCTAAAACCCTGGGCATGAAGAATACCAATTTCGATTCGCCTTTCGTGAATATTTCGCACGAAAACTATACCCAAACCGAGACATCCCAACATTAAGCCCATCATACCCAAAAGACCAAAAATTGAAAGGTAGGTATTTGTGACGCTGTTGACCGTCTGAAGACGAGACTTTGTTGTTTCAAATAAGCCACCTTTGTTGACCAGTGCATCATTTAAAGCATCACCGAACTCTTTTTCCTTGCCACTGGGAGCGGTAACAAGAAATATACGATATCCACCGGTGGATGGGAAATGTCGGATGAAATTCTGTTCACTAATAATCACCTTGCCGTGAAGAATCGAGTTTTGAAGCCCCCCGGCAAGAATAACATGTAGAGTGTCGCCAATTTCGTTTGTGTATCTAAGTGTATCGCCTACGGTTTTCCCCATAATCCACTCTATAGAACTTTGATCGGCAAAACCGTAAATCGTATTTTGATTCGGGGATGTTTCAAGTATAGACCACTTATTTTCCTGTTGATCATTCATCAGGCTTGAAGAAAACGAAAAACAATTGAGGCTGTCGAGCAAAAAGCTGTTTACACCTACAAGAGCAGGTTGATTGACCCGGTTTAAATTCAGGCAGCTTGCATCGTCACCATCCTTCATGCGTATGGGTAGAGATGTGAATTCATTATCAAGCATTTCGACTCCGCGATTGCGCAGCAGATCGGCGGAGATTTCATCGTCTGAAATACCCGAGGCAAATTCTCCATACCACCAGAACCCACCGGTACCGCCGCGGTTGTCGCGCGGATCAATGTAGGTGCCGAGTTTGAAAATTTGTATGGTACTCAGGATAAAAAGTGCGCAGGCCAAAATGCATATGGTTGCTGTTGATCGTCCAGGTTTGCGGGCAAGGTTAAGCAAGGCAAGCCTTTTCAGGGAGAAAGATAAAGGTTTCGCTTTTCTTGCATACAACCGGAGTGTGGATGAAAAAAGTGAAATCATGCCGGCGAGCAATATCGAGCCGGACATGAAAAAGATGCCGGCAGCCCTTGTGCTGTTGGGGTTTTTAATCCCTAATGTCAGTATTATGCCGACCAAAATAAGGGCAGATGAAAAAATAAGCCTTTTTAAAGGGCTTGAAACCTTCTTTTTTTTCTTTCGTTTACTCTGAAAAAATTCATTCAATGCCGTCTGCAAAGGCAGGAACATCGCTGCTGATGCACACAATATGGTTAATAAGCCACCCGTGAGTATTGAAGGGTAATGCACATGAAGAAAAAGGACCGGTGTTTTAGCCGCCGCCTGCCATATCGTCCCCAACCCTTTGAGCATTAAAATGGTATAAAGCGGACTCAAGATCATACCGGTAATCGTCCCCAAGGATGCTATAAAAAAACCCTCGAACATAAAGAGCTTCAAAATATGTGAGCGGGTATATCCAATTGCCGACAGCACCCGTATATCATTTTTGCGAGATCGTATCAGAAACCCGCAAAGTATAGAAATGAGAATAAGAGCACCCAGAATAGTAAAGAAACTCAATCCTATAAAAAGAGGAGTGAAACTGATTCCCTCATCGACAGCGTTGTCGATGTTGCTTTTTATGTCGAACAACCTTATGCCGAAAGAGGATGGAGATGCCGCGGTATCAAGAATGGTTGACAAATCTTTTGCCGTTGTTTTGGAAGAGTCAATACGTATGGAAGTCGTAAAGCCGAAGCGGTTATTCCAAATCGTTTGGGCCGTATGGTAGTTGATAAAGGCCTTAGGTGCACCTTTGTACTTTTCCCAATAGGCTTCATCTTTTTGTCTAATAGACTCAAGATTTATCGGAATGCCGGGATCCCACTCGGTGCAGCTTACTGCCTGAGCAAGGCCGGGCAGGGGCGGCATGAGCGTTGAATCGATCCACGGAAATTGTTCGGGAAGTATCGTTGATATTACAAATGTACTGCTGTCTGTGCGAAGCCCGGAGCTTTGGGTAGGAACAAAATAACTAAGCACTACGGAATCACCAACACCCGCCCCAAGATCGCGAGCCGCCCAACTTCCCAGTGCGATTTGGTTTCTTTCGAGCCCTATGTCTACCGGTGGTGTTGATACAAACGAATAGGGCACTTTCTTTTCCGCAAACCTTATTTCGTTAACAAACCAGGTGGATACGGGTGTAGCTTCGGGTAATGTTTTACAAATGGTAGTGACCAGTGAATCGGAGAGGAAAATATTGTCGGAATAGATTTCCAGATGTTGCGGCTCTTTGATTGATCGGGTGCTTACCCCGCCGTATTTAGTACTCCAGGTTCTTTGAAGTGCATCGGAGAGTTCATCGTATGAATGTTTGTCCGACTGCCCGATAAGTATAGCAGATACACCTTGTGGAGTGCTGTTTGCTGTCTGAAGAATATGTAAAGGTACGAAAACGTTGTATACTGTATAATGCTCCGCTTTGAGATTGAAATCTCCAAACTGTTGCCGGTCGGCAACGGCTCCCACTTTCATTCGAAGAGTCGTACCGAGTTCTTTTTCATTGGCAAATGGAGCATCCAGTGATAAAACACCCGCTTTACTGAAGCGTATAATTATTTTTTCACCTGCCGATATTTGGAGTCTGTCGGCCAGAGATTTGTTTACAACTACCGTACTGTCGTCTTTACCCGCGGGAGTGTTTCCGCCGGGTGAGAGGGTTTCAAACCGCTGATCTGCACCGATTATGTTAACGCCCGTAAGCCTGTTGTTTTTACCGCCTACACTGACCGTACCTTTTTGCAGAAGCAGGGGCACGGCGTTTATGTCGAGTGTATTACCAATCGAATCCGCAAAAGATTCCCGGAAGGTCGCATTGGAGGAGAATATGACATGCTGCGTTTTGCCAAGGCGTGATCGCGCAAGAAAATGTAAACTTCTCTGCAACGAATCGCCAATCATAAGCGCACCTGTCAGGAGTATTGCTCCCACGGCACATCCGAACACGATCATGATATGTGATCGTAGGTGGTATCGTAATCCTCTAAGAACAAGGTTTACGAATCCAAAGGAGTTCGAGAAAAGATGACGGTTGGTTTCCTTGGTCATTCTTATGCTCGTTCTATCAGATTGCCGTCGATTAGTTCCATTCGGCGGTCCATGGCATCGGCCAATTCCTCGGAATGAGTCACCACCAGCAGTGCGGTTCCCTCCTCCCGGTTAACATCGGAGAGAAGAGATCCCATTTTTTCGGCGGTTTTGCGATCGAGAGATCCTGTCGGTTCGTCTGCACAAAGTAAAGCGGGCTTGTTAATTATGGCCCTTGCCAATGCAGCACGCTGACATTCTCCACCGGAGAGTTGAGAAGGGAAATGGTCGTGTCGGTCTGATAATTCCATCCTCTCAAGCAGGAAAAAGGCCCTTTGGAGCAAATCGTTTTTGTATGCCTTGTTTTGATACGGCAAGGTAGGTACCAGCACGTTTTCCAGAAGAGTACATTGAGGCAGGAGGTGATGTTTTTGAAAAACAATACCAATTTTGCTGTTGCGTATCGAAGCAAGCTCTTTTGAATCAAGGCCGCAAATATCTTTGTTGTCGACAATTACCCTGCCTTTGTCGGGACGGTCTATTGCGGCGGCGATATTTAAGAGCGTGGTTTTACCGCTCCCGGACGGTCCTGTTATTGCCAGAGATTCACCGCCGGATACTATCAATGAGATATCGGTTAAAACAGTCAGCCGCTCTTGCCCGGAAGGAGAGGCATATGTTTTTGTCACGTTTGAAATTTCAAAAAACATGTTTTTATGCACTTCTGTTTATGTAAATGTCCCAATGAAAACGCTTAAAAGGCCGCCGCCCGATGGAAACTCCAAAGGGTTGGTCCAAAAACGCATCTCTTGTCAGTCAAGAAGCTCTAATGCGTTGCGAGCCATGTTGATATGGTTAAATCTCTCAACAATAGCATCTCTACCTGCTTTACCCAAATCATTTCGTCTGACTTTATCGTTTATGACTTGCGACAGTGCATCTGCAAGTGCCTCCGGAGAATTGGGAGAATACAGCAAGCCGCCGCCTGTATCTTCAACGATTTCGCTGAATCCGCCTTCATCGGGTTGCACAACCGGAACACCGGCGGCAAGCGCCTCTATAACAGATGTTCCCAGGGTAAGTTTCTCCCGGGATGGTAATGAGAATGCACTCAAAGTGGAAAGGAATTTGGTGCGGTCGGAATGCCCAAATCCGTCATGGAATCGTATGCTGCCATTGACATAAGATACTTTTTTCTTACTGGTTTTTACTACTTTGAGATCATCTCCGGTAAATCCGCCGCAGAAATCAAGTGAAATTGACTGTAAACCAGTTTCCCGTTTTAATCGACAATATGCATCCGTTAGTGTATGCATTCCAAGACTGCGACACACTCTTCCCATATATCCAATTGAGATGGAACAGTTGTTTGGCCGAGATTGCCTGTATCTGTTCGGATCTACTCCGAAATGAACTACCTTGATGCGCCCGGTTTCCAGCTTTAAGATATCGCATATCTTTTGAGCATACCATCGAGTATGCGTCAAAGAGATATCTACGTGTTTGAGTTTTTCGGCTATGGTATTCCATATAACAGATCTGAATGAAGGGTCACCGGCGTCCACCCAGGTGTGCTCATCCTGAAAAAGGCAGATAACAGGAACATTTTTTTTGGCTTTAATCGCCGATGCTGCTCCAAGCAAAAAAGCGTTTGAGACAAATACCAGATCGGGTTTTACATTTTTAAGCAGCCAATCGGTCATTTTGTCAAACTCATACGAGTATGGCCCCTGCTGTCCCTGGAGCATTCCGACGGTCATCGCTTCATGACCCCCCGCGCGGGTTGAACCGGCTCTGGAAGCGGCCAGTTTAAGAATTGTGGTATGGTCAAGAAAGCCCAGAAGCGATTGTGGGATCTTCTTAAAAAATGAAAACTTTGCGCTTAGGTAAAATCGAACCGCACCAAAAAAAATGGGTGCCGAAATCTCTGCATCTTCTTCGTTTTGAAGCGGCAGGTACATGGGTATCATGGTTACATCATGCCCGTTTTCTTTTAATCCGGATATAAGCGAGTGATCCCTCACGCAGTTCTCACAGTAAAAAGCATCACCGGTACCGGCGGATATAAAGGCTATTTTCATAAGTTACCCTGAGGGTAAGATTAAAAAAGATTTCGCATCCAAGTTTGTTTAGTCAATAGGGTAACGAATGTTTTCTTCGCCGTTACCGCGTGTAAGCCTCCCCGCTATCCTCTGATCCCTTCCCTCATATGAGAAGAGGATATCAAGGAAAAAACTTTGCCGTTATCACTTTAGCTAACATTGAACGGCTCTGACAAGCCCAATTCAGAGTGATGATAACGCGCTTATCATTCCGTCCTCATCACCGATAACTAAATATGGCCCACTTACTAACGGGGAACCAAGAATCGCACTACCGATCTCGTAGGACTGTAAAACCGATCCACTATAAAGATCAAGTATATAAAGAAAACCATCATCCGATCCTGCAACAACAGTGCTTTCGCACACAACCGGCGAACCGTCAACAGGACCATTGGTGGCAAACTTCCAGACCAACCGGCCGGTGCTCGATGATACACAATGAATAAAGCCGTCTCTTGATGTCGCTATCACCAGCGAATCGACGACCGCAGGGCCTGCGAAAAAAGGCTCCTTTTTACCACTGCTCTCATACTCCCACCTGATTTTGTTTTCCTTTAGATCGATACCGAAAAGTTTTTTTCCGTAATTGCCAACCCAGGCAAGCTCATTTCCCAGAGCAACAGATCCTGCGATATACGAGCCGGTCACAACCTGACTGATTTTTTCTCCGGTGACCGCATCGACAACGTGTACACTCTCATCGCACCCACCAAAAACAACGACTTCCCCGTTGGTTGCCGGAGTACCGTTGATATAGCTGCCGGAGCCGTATTTCCAGACAACCTCTCCCTTGTCGGCGCTAAGGCAGTAAAGAGTGTCGTCATGGCTGCCAAAGACAATAAACTTTCCGTCTTTTAAGTAGTTCGCCGAGCCGACAATCTTATTTCCCGTCTTATATGTCCAGCGTACTTCTCCCGTATTTTTGTTCAGCCCAAACATCGTCCCGTCAAGATCTCCGACAAAGACGGTGCTGTCCTGAATCATGGGAGATGCTTCGATTTCATCACCCGCTTTAAAACGCCACAGCTCTTTGCCGGTGCGCAACTCAAGGGCATACAGGTGTTCATCCAAAGATCCGATAAAAACAATCTTACCATCGGTGACCGGGGAGGAGAGAACCGCATCTCCGGTTTTAAATGTCCAGGCAATATGAAGGGAGTCGGAAATCTCTCCTTGCGCGACACCATGCAAAGAGCTGGTGCCCCGAAATATTGGCCAGGCGGTCGGAGTGATGGTGAGTTTCGCTTCGCTGTGCTGCTCTGCCTTTTGGCAAAAACAAACGAGTGCTAAAGAGAAAAACAGCATTAAACGTATATGATTATTCATAATTAAACGAAAAACTTCCTTATGACGAGTATATGCATTCCGGTCTTTCCGCTATTCGGGAGTGTCTTTATGTTAGTCCCGATCTCCTTTGCAGGGGCATGTAACTGCAAAATTAAAGGTATAAAGTAAACGACCAAACACGTTCTACTGCTATGCTTTCTTGCTGCGGGGGAGATGGTCTGGATGCGTTGCCTTTCTGACCCACAGTGCTCCTGTCGGACACGCCTCTACGCACCTGTGAAGTACTTCACCCATAGCTAAATCCATGGGCTGGTTAAAAGGAGCATCAACATACACTCCCGCCCCTCTCCCGAAAAATGAAAGTCCCGGTGTAATTTCTTTCGCAGCAGTTATGCCTACACAACGGCCGCAGGTGATACATTTTCCTGGTTCATAAACCAGGCCGCTTGCGTATTCCCGACGAGAATACTTTTTCCGGCTTTCAGTATCAAATCGCCGCTGCAAAGCCCCATACTCTTGTGCGTATTTTTTGAGACTGCACGCCTCTTTTTTACCACAATCGCACCCATAGCACCGGTTTAGTTCGTCAAAGAGTAGGGACGGCACTTTTCTCTCACCGGGTCTATGTTTATCGGATGGTTTGGATACGGCTTGTGACTTTGTAAATCGAGCAAACTCCTCTTCGGACATTTTGCTCATGCGGCAGTCAAACTTTTTCGGAGCGGACTGCATGCTCTTGGGGCCTTTCAAATAGCGATCGACCGCATCAGCTGTGATCCTTCCCTGTCCCACCGAACGCGCGGCGATCCTGCCGGAAAGCACAGCGCCGCCGCATGCAAACACACCGGCAGTGTCGGTCATGAATGTATCGCCTTGAACCTGTATGCCTCGTTCACTGCATGGCAAACCGAACTGTCGATCGCCATTGGTACCTGTCGCCAGTATGACCGAATCGTACGTCTTGAGAAGCTTTTCCAGGGAACGTATTTCAGTGTCCATCACACATTGTACGCCCATGTTCCGTATAGCTTCGATTTCGCGCTCCAGTATCTCTCTGGGCAGGTCTGATTGCCCCAATTTATACGCTAATGTTCCTCCGGCAACAGAATGCTTGTCGAAAACCGTACAAGCATGCCCTTTACGCGTAAGATAATACGCAGCGGAGAGTCCTGCCGGTCCGGCACCAACGACCGCCACCTTTTTGCCGGTAGGCTTATCGGCAGGAGGTTGCCCGTACTCGGCATCGTTTATGTCCGCCAGTGCCGCCTGCTTATGAATTTCCCGAATGGTGATCGCAGCGTCTGCCTGTTTTCTGCGACAGCCTTTCTCACAGGGAGCCGGGCAGATATAGCCCAGTACTCCAGGAAAAGGCATGCTGCTTTTGATTACCTGCATGCTTCCACGCTCATCGCCGGCCTGCATCCGGCGAATCATCTCCGGAATGTCCAGCCCCGCCGGGCAAATTCGGGTGCATGGTGCCTCACAATCTCCTGCATGTTCACTTAAGAGAAGCTCCAATGCCTGCCTGCGGCGGGCCCGGATCTCATCAGTTTCGCTTTCGACAATCATCCCCTGTTCAGCCGGTGCCGCACAGGAAGGTATATAGCCTGCTCGTCCCTGTATCTTTACAACACACACAAAACAGGATACCGGTGAATCGATCCCGCTATAGTGGCACAGTGTCGGAATACCTATACCCGCCTGTTTTGCAGCGTCAAGAATCGTTGTACCCTCTCTAACCGATATCTTTTCCCCTCCGTAGTCAGCCGAATCATTTTGC
>CAZPHU010000141.1:0-8596 GCA_964586285.1 uncultured Fibrobacterota bacterium
AGGATGTGTCGCGGATGATCGTCGCGGATACGTATACATCGCAGAGGAGAATCGGGGGATATGGCGGTTTGACGCCTCCGCTGTCTCTTCCGATTTCGGCATTCTGGTCGACAGTATCTAGCCCGGAAGGCCGCTTGCCTCGGATATCGAGAGGCTTGCTTTGTATTTGCCCGATTCCACCTCCGGTTATCTGATAGCCTCTCTTCAGGCACTAAGCCGCTTTGGGCTCCAGGACATAACCATCTATGAATTTTTGGGTGAGATCATCATCGCCGACGGCTCTCACACGGACGGGGTTTGCAAGACGGACGGTTTCGAGGTAACCGCTCGCCCTCTATCCCATGGGAATATTCGTGGCACAGGACGACAACAACGCCCCGGGCAATCAGCTTCAAATACGTCAACTGCAAAGGGTTCACGAAACGTTTGGATTCGAATATCGGTAAGAGTTACCTTTAGGAAGAAAAAATGATCGAAAACTTCATCGGGAAATCGTATATTTTCCTTTGTGTATACCCGGGTAAGGCGCATCGGTTGTTTTTGAGATCCGCCCGGCAGCCCGCCACGATATTTCCATAGTTAAGGCATTGTTTAAGAATGTGTAAGTATAAGTTTGGGTTGATTCTGTTTATAATCATTTCCATTTCCTGTGTCTCCCGGTCGGCACAGATATCGCAGAGGTTATATCGCATCGATACAATCGTTGAAGTCATAATGGTAGAGCGTGGTGGAGTACAGACGGAAAATGTCTTGAGTTCGCTGGATTCGCTTCTCACTTATTGGGAAAATCATTTCTCGCAGACCTCGCCCGGGTCGGAGATCCTTCCGATCAACATGCGCTCAGGCGATACGGTTGCGGTATCCACGCAGTTGGCAGAGATGGTTGCCGCGGCACTGTCCTATGGTGATACATTGCAGGGGATGTTCGATATAACGATCTTTCCCTTAAAGGAGCTGTGGGGATTCGGAGAAAGAAGCTCCGATTTGTATATCCCTTCTCCCCAAGAGATCGATTCGGTTCTTGAGCGGGTCGGATTTTCCAGAGTACGCGCAATTAACGATTCGATATTGATTTTTTCCGACAGTACGGTTACCATCGATATTGGCGGGATCGCAAAGGGGTTTGTTCTTAGGGATATGGCTCAGCTTTTGGATTCGCGCGGGATAGAAAACTATCTGGTGACGGCGGGAGGGGATATAGTTTCCCGGGGCAGCAGAGTCGACGGTAACCCGTGGAGGGTGGGGATTCAGCATCCCCGCGATCCCGCCGACAGGTTTGCTGTAATACCCCTGAAAGGCGGCTCGGTAGTAACCAGCGGAGATTACGAGCGTTTCTATATAAAAGATTCGATTCGCTATCACCACATATTCGATCCCCGTACCGGACACCCCTGTCGCGCAAACCAGAGTCTGACGATTAAAACGGATAACCCGATTGTTGCCGATGTGCTCAGCACCGGGCTTTTCTGTTTACCCTCCGACTCGATCCTTGCCTTTGTCGAGAAACGTCCTCACATACAGTGCCTTGGGGTAGACTGCTCCGGGAGCATCTTTGTAAGTGAGGGATGGTGTGAGGAGCTTATTTTAACGGGCGATAATGCCGGCTGTCAATAATAGATTATGCATGTCAAGACAATCAATAACTTACTGATCGCCCTGCTGGTTTTTTTATGGGCGGTGATTACGGCAGTCAAGTTCCTTTTTATGGGATATTCCTTTGACAGCCTGATTCCACGCCAGGCCTACGATGTACAAATAGAGACCAGGGCTAACGGCTACGGCTCGGATCTGAAAATTACCCATTTTCTTCCTCCCACAAACGAGCTTGGCCAGAGGGTTGAGAATGAAGTTATAGATGCAGGCTTGTCAAACTACACCATAGATGCCTCCGATCGCAACCGGAAGATCACCTACCGATTCGCCCAGGCGTTTGGACCTTTACAAACTAAATTTTCTTTCAGAGTTCGACCAAGAGAGATCAGATACACCATTCCCGATTATCTGAGTTATCCGGTCGAGGTCCCCGACTATTTGAAAACTTACCTCAAAGCCACAAAGGCGGTGCAATCAAAGGATCCGGTCATCGAAAGAACCGCCCGGCGTTTGGAGCTTTACGAAAATGAGAATGCGGTTTCGATCGTTCGCACCATTTTTGACTACGTTCATAAGGAAATAAAGCCGGCCAATTTTTCGGGCGAAACCGACGCCGTTCTTACCTGTAAGCTTGGTGAGGCCAGCTGTAACGGAAAGAGCCGATTGATGGTCGCGCTGTGTCGCCAAATGGGTATTCCGGCGCGTCTTGTCGGAGGGCTGATACTTCAGCAGGGCTCCAAGCGCACCACCCACCAGTGGCTGGAGGTTCGTCTTGGGGAATACTGGGTTCCGTTCTGCCCGCTCAACGGCCATTTTGGAGTCAAGCCGCGAAACTATCTGGTGGCTTATCGGGGAGATCATGCCTATTTCCGCCATACGAAAAACATCCGCTTCGATTACAGTTTCACCGCCTCGGGCCGTCTGGTACCCAAGGAACAGAACATGGGCAGCCACAAGGTCCTTGACATCGTAAACATATGGCAGGTATTTAAACAGGCGGGGATTCCTCTCAACCTCCTGCGGTTCGTCCTGATCATTCCGGTAGGGGCACTTGTTACCATTCTCTTTCGTAATGTCATCGGGCTTCAGACATTCGGTACTTTTTTGCCTGCGCTTATTGCATCCGCCTTTCTGGGGACGGGCCTTTTGTGGGGGAGTCTTATATTCGGAGGGATAATATCGGCGGGAGCAGCTCTTAACTATGTGCTGAGCAAACTTCGACTGCTTCATACACCCAAACTGACCATCATCATGGTATTTGTGGTATTCGCTCTTCTTTTTTCGTCCATGTTTGGAATCAAAACCGGCCACAGCCATCTGGCGCAAACCTTTTTCTTTCCTCTTGCTGTCTTGACCATTACTATCGAGCGGTTTTTCATAATCGGCCAGGAGCGGGGTACGGCAAAATCGTTTGTCATATTGGGCACGACAATGCTTGTGGTCGCATTTTGCTATATGGTAATGAGTTCGCTTTTCCTTCAGATGGCGGTTGTTATTCTTCCCGAGACATACTTACTGGTGCTTGCCTGCAGTCTTTATCTTGGACGATGGACCGGGCTGAGAATCAGCGAGCTTTTCCGGTTCCGTCATATTGTATTTGCCCCGGTGCGGGAGAGCCGCGTGCCAGGAGGTGAATCTTGATACAACATGTGCTGGGGATAAACAAACGAAATGTCGATTTTGTAAAGTGTCTAAACAAGCGCGAACATTTCCGTCTGGTGGACGACAAGCCTGCGACCAAGAAGATATTGATCGATGCAGGGCTTCCCACCCCAAGGCTTTTGGCAAAGGCACAATCGTTTTTCGAAATCGAAACTTTTATCCGTCAACTCTGTTCCATCGAGGGTTTCGCGATTAAACCCGCCCGGGGCTTTGGCGGAAAGGGAATAGCAGTTGTTCAATCGGTAAGCGGTGATACCTGGCATCTTACCGGCGGCGAAAAGTGGAGCCGTTCCCAATGCATCGAACATATCGGCAATATTTTGTACGGGGTATTCTCCATCGATAATACGATGGATGTGGCTTTTGCCGAGGCGCTGATCAAGCCGCACCCCGACATCCTACAGCTGGCAACCGCAGGGATTCCCGATATACGTATAATCATACACAAAGGCATGCCGGTGCTTGGCATGATGCGTATAGCGACAAAGAAATCCCGCGGTAAGGCCAATCTTCATGCCGGTGGATTTGCAGTGGGGATCGATCTCCAGAGAGGTATAACTACACGCGGCTGGTCGGGTAAAGAACCAATTAAAAAGCATCCTGAAACAGGCGTTTGGCTTGAAGGGATACAAATTCCCCGGTGGTCGGAGATAATGGCCGCTGCTGGCAGGCTCTATACTCATTTCCCTCTGGGGTATATGGGGGCTGATTTCGTCGTGGATGCCGGGCAAGGTCCACTGATTCTTGAGCTTAACGCACGACCGGGACTGGAAATACAGAATGTCACCGCCACCGGTCTTCTGGAGGTGCTCGGATGACAAAAGAGCACAAAAAGGCGCTACGCGCTGCTGTAATAGGCTATATAATCCCCACGGTGGTGCTGCTTTTCCTTCTTGTAAGTAATTTTCTTACCCGCATTCCTCGATTGCAGCAGATGCTGATTCGGGACGATCGTGTTATCAGGCTTTCGCTTGAGGAAGACATTGACAGCGTGCTTATTGCCGATTCCTACCAGGATTTGCGAATCGAGGATTCGGTCTCCTGTCTGGAGCCGGAATACAGTCAGGGAAGGAAACTGTTCAAAAGGAAAAATTACGCCAGAGCAGTTTCGGTCTGGCAGAGAAAGCTGGGAAACGCGTGCGGCCAGTCCAAACTTTACACTGCTTTGGCCCAGGCCCACGAAAGTTTACATCAGCTCCACAAGGCGGACTCTCTTTATTCACTGGCTGTCAAAAGCGATTCTGCCTATGCTCCGGCTTATCTTAACCGGGCGCGAAACAATGCGGCGAGATTCAGATTCGTTCAGGCCCAGGATGATTATCTCAAGGCACTGAGTCTTGATCCCCGCCTCAGCAGCGCTGCCTTCGGTCTTGGTGTTCTGTATTTCAATACCGAAGAATACACTCAGGCAAGACAGTATTTTGTCAAGGCTTTACATATCGGCTCCGATAAGGCGCGCACCTGGTATAATATCGGGCTTACCTGGCACCGTCAGGAAATCAGCGATTCGGCACTGGAGGCATACGGCCGTGCAATCAAGTACCGTCCCGACTATATCGCTCCGCGTTTCAATACCGCCCTTGTTTACCTGGGGCAAGATAAAAATCGTCAAGCTCTAACCCTCTACCGGCAAATAATTCGCATAGAGCCTGAAAATGCCCGTGCACATCTTGAGCTTGCGCGTATGGCAATAGCCGAAAGATCTTTCAAAAAAGCTCACCAGCATATCGCGGCAATTCTACAGGCTTCGCCGGAGAATATCGACGCCCGGTACGAACAGGCAAAAATACTGGGACTTCAGGGACACGATTCCGATGCGCTTGAAGTGTATCGGGACATAATTCAAAAGGATCCCCGCAACCCCAGAGTCCACTACAATATCGGCGTAAATCTCATGGACCTTGGCAAAGCGCGGGAGGCGCGTGCGGCATACCTTAACGCCCTTAATCTGGATCCGTTCTTCTGGAAAGCCGCTTATAATATAGCAGTGCAGGACATCAGGGATGGGCGCCTGGATGAAGCCGTTAAATATCTGGAAAGGGTATTGGAGGTTAACACAGAGCACCACGAATCCTGGTACAACCTGGGTCTTGCCTACTTAAAGCAGGATAATTTCCAGAAGGCCGGAAATGCTTTCAAACAGGTTCTTTCCGTCGACTCCCTTCATCTGGAGAGCCTTTACAATTTGGGGTATGTTTATCTAAAAGAAAGAAAACATAAACCGGCCGCAACCCATTTTAGAAAAGCGCTTAGTGTGGATCCCAGACACAGCAAGAGTTTGTACAATCTGGGGCTTGTTTACAAACGAGCGGATAAATGTGACACCGCGATAATGTATTTCTCCACAGCAGCGGCCTTAAGAAGATCATATCCCGAGGCACGATTCAATTCCGCGGTTTGTCTCAGGTCTTTGGGGCGGACTCAGGAGGCTCTGGCGATGATAAACGGAGCACTGAAAGACGACTCGACATATGATCGGGGCCTGATGCTTAAGGCGGAGCTTTTTGAACAGATGGGCAAAAAGGATTCGGTCACATCTGTGCTTTACCATGCGGCACGACTCAATCCAAAAGACAAGCAAATACTGCGAACGCTCGGCAATCGGGAGTACGAGCAGGGAAAGCTGACCAATGCCCAGGGAATCTATACCGACTATCTGACACTGGACAGCACCGACAGCGACATTTACAGACGCCTGGCCCAAATACATTTGCAAAAAAGAGACACTTCAAGGGCCCTTTTGATGTTTTCCAAGGCCTTTGCCAATGCGCCCAACAATACCGCGCTTATAATGGAATATACCCCTCTTCTTTTTACAACAAAGAGGCATAAGAAAGCAACCGATATGCTTGAAAAAGCTCTCGACCGCCGTCCCGACAACACCGAACTGAGAACTCTTCTGGCCACATTCTACGCGAAAGCGGGAAACAAGCAGGCGGCCGCCCGCAATTACGAGATTCTTGGAAAGATCACTGACAGATACGAACCGATAATCAAGGCGGCCGATCTTTATGTCGATATAAATGCGTATTCAAATGCATTGCGCCAGTACCGGGAAGCGCACAGGATTAAACCGGGCGAGTGGAAACCATTTTACTATAAGAGTCTGATGCTTGGAAGGCTTGACAGCCTTGCGCAGGCTCAGCAGAGCTGGGCTGCTTTTGTAGACAAATTTCCTCATGATTCGCGCGGGTATTATCAGCTGGGCAAGATCGCCGCAGCCCGTAAACAATGGAAAGAGGCAGGGGAATTGTTGAGTAAATCTCTTCAACTAAAGGACTATCATTATGCTCATTACTATTTGGCGGAAACTTACGAGGCGACTTCCCAGTTTTCGAAAGCGCGTGAACATGTGCGAAAATATCTCCAAAAGGATGAGCAATCCATTCGCGGTAAAAGGCTTTTGAAAAAATTGCAGAACAAAAACTAATTATAAATAGAAGAAGAGAGGTTTGTGCGCTACGATTTGCACAATGAGTTGGAACGAAGAACTTAAGCGATCAATAAATCCCTTAAAAAGGATTGTCCGCAGTCGCTTCAAGCCTTCCGACCTCAAGGAACTGAGGCAATTCGTCCGCTCACAACCGCCTGGCTTGGAATAGAAACTTTTTAACGGAGACCGATGATGAACGCTCGGAGTTTACTGCTCTTAAGCTTTCCCCTTTTGATTCATACATCCATGAACGGCTGTTCGCCGGTCGTGTATGAGTCGGAGGATGAAAAACTGTATGATCGGGGGTATCTGGCGTACAGCGACAGCGCCTACCAACACCAGACAGGATATCTTGCCGCTCTTGATACCGCGATAGAGCTTTTCAACAGGGTAATAACCGATCATCCATACAGCAGCAAGGTTGACAACGCGCAGTATTTTCTGGGCAAAACCCATATCGATTATGCCCAACATTGCGCCCGATCTAGTGACACCACTGCCGCCGTAGAGCATTACAAAAGGGCGCCTCTTAGCCTTGAGGCGATAGACGCCAAAAGCAACTACTATGTCGACGGACTTTACTATGCGGCGCATGCCCGTTTGGGGTTAAACGAAATTCAGCCCGGGGAGCAGTGGCCGGATCAAGTAATACAGAGTTTCTTTTCCGTTGCGACCGGCTTTGCCCAACACTCCCGCGCGGCATACAGCTTAAGGGAAATCGGACACATCTACAGACGCATTCACGAAACGTCGGGCGAAGCGGCGGCGATCGATTCGGCGGCGGTTTATTTTCAGAAGGTAGTCAATAACTATACAAACCACCCGGCTTATTCAGGATCGTTATACTGGGCCGCCACCTGTTTTCATAATCAGGACAGCATGTCGGTTGCCGCACATTTGTACTACACGATGTATAGAGACTGGTCGATTGAACACGGGGATACAACCGGAACAAACTTCAAATTCGCAACGCAACGAATCGCGACATACGAGGCCGGATCAAATGAAAACTAAACTGTCACTGCTCATATGTTTAATATCTTTACAAGCGCCCGGTTATATGTCTTTGACCCCCGAGCTTTCCCTGATGTATACCTGGGACTCGAATATCGGTCAGAACATCACCAACTACGCCGACGGTTATGCGACGCCGACATTCTCGCTTACTCTATACCGCTCGTCGGGTTCTGTGACAACCATGCTCTGCTCGGAGGTTAATTATGAGAATCATGTCCTTTCACGCGATCCCAATTTAAATGCACCGTTTTTATATTTTTGGGGCATGTTCAAATATTCCTTTTCCTCCTGGGAAATGAAGGTGCTTGGGTATTATTCCGACTATTTCTCCCCCGACTGGCAGCTTACAAAGGTGCGATACAAGGTAGCGCCGGGAGTGGAAAAAGAGATCGGCCGCAGTGAATTTTCTCTTGACATACCACTAAGCGTTTACGATTACGGCGGTTTTCGTGACGACCATCTTATATTCGAAGTCGAGGGAGAATATCTATTCGATTTCAAAGTCCTGAAAAGCTGGAATTTCGCTGTTCGGGAAATAAGCCTGAGCGCCGGATACGAAATGAAGAGCTTTCTTGCCAAAAACGATGAAAGCTCCGGTGATGAAGAGGCCGCCTATCAGGCTATCGGGGGAAAGATCTCGGGTGAGATAAAACTGTGGCGTTTTGCCTTGGAGCCATCTTTTGATATATCAAGAAAGATATACGACAAAAGAGACAACCACACCCGTACCGAAAAACTTACACGACGGGTAAACATGTACTACGATCTGGGACTGGATTGTGAAGTGGAGCTTAGCGATTTCTTAACGCTGGAGCTTGGCGGGGTATACAAAATCAAGCAAAGCACCTATTCGATATATGACTACCGCAGGTATGTGTTTGACACCAGGCT
>CAZPHU010000142.1:0-8453 GCA_964586285.1 uncultured Fibrobacterota bacterium
CAAGGCGATCGCCTTTGCCGCCATAACATGGGGTAGCGGACCACCGATCACCAATGGGCAACCTTTGTCTACATGATCGGCAAATTCCCTGGTCGACAGCACCATACCACCACGAGGCCCGCGAAGGGTCTTGTGAGTGGTTGTGGTTACTACGTGCGCATGATGCATCGGATTGAAATCTTCCTTAAATACTCCCCCGGCAACAAGCCCGGCAAAATGCGCCATATCTACCATAAGCACGGCACCGATTGAGTCCGCTATTTCCCGCATACGTTTGAAATTAATGGCGCGGGGATATGCGCTGTATCCGGCCAAAAGTATTAAGGGTTTAATCTCTTTCGCCTGTTTTTCGATAGCATCATAGTTTAGAAGCCCGGTCTCTTTATCTACTCCATAAGTATATGCATCAAACATCTGCGCCGATACATTATGACGGTAACCGTGAGTAAGATGGCCCCCGGAGTAATAATCCATGCCTAAAAGACGCTGATTGCCAATCTTTTTGCGAAGCTCGTTCCAGTCCTGCTGAGAGAGTTTGGAAGGATTAGTCTGGCCGATCTGCTCCAGTGCGGGCGTTTCAACCCGTGCACTGAGAATCGCCCAATATGCAATCAGATTGGCATCGGCTCCACTGTGAGGCTGAACATAGGCGTGATCACATCCAAACAAAAGGCACGCCTGCTCGCAGGCATAAGCCTCGATTTCGTCCACATTGCCGCACCCCGCATAAAACCGATGCATCGGAAAACCTTCGGCATATTTGTCTGTAAGAAGGTTTCCCATGGCAAGTTGGGTAGGCAGCGAGCAGTAATTTTCGCTGGCAATAAGCTTAAGATTCGACCGCTGATCCTCAAGCTCCTTCACTATCAACCTGGCAATGCCCGGGGCAACGGTTGCCACCGCGCTGAGATTGGCCAAATACGCGATGTTTTCGGTATTGATCTGGTCGGCTGAAGTCTGAGAAAGATACTCTTTCAGGACGGATAAACTCATAAAGCGCCTCCTTTAACGGCTGTTGGTAACTCAACCTGCCCAGGCGCGCGACAGATTGGAACAACTTCCTGGTGGTTAAATCCACCTCTGCGCCAGTCGTTTCTCGGGAGTGGTAAGTGGTATAAAATAATTGACGCCCAATCGTGTTGCGAAAGAACGGAGACTGATTCAGGAAAATATGGCCGTTGTGAACGCAGCATCGACCATACTCTTGTAGTAGCCGATTTCATTGCAAACGGCGGTGATCGGTAACGTTTTCATAAGAATTTCACCAGACTGCCGGCAACCTGTCAGCAGGCCGTATACAGATACATTCAGCAGGAACTTAACCGGCAAATCAGTCCGGAAATAAAAAAAACAATACGCTCTTTTGTCAGGCGATTATTCTTAAAGACCTCTATCCATTGCAGTCTAAAATTTGTACTTAAATCGAACCGAATTATAATCGAGCCGAAAACGTAGTATATAATGCAATCCGGTTACTATTGAGTTATATTCCAGAGAAGAAAAAACATCTCTGCTACAGGTTGTCACGTTTTCAAAGGCACGACGCTGGTTTGATTAAATACGCTTTGCTTAAAATCCTTGCAATTTATATTCTTGCGTTCAGCATCACCCCGGCGGCGCAAAAAAGCGATTTATTTTCGGTTGAGGGCTTTGTTCCGCAAGGCGTATCCCCGGCTTACATTGCATACGAATATGGGAAGATATATGAAAAGCTGGCACCCGGACAAAAACCGTCGCGCTCACCTTTGTACGTAATATATTTCAGCAAACGTGCTATGCCCCAAAGTGCCTTTTGGTTGCCCGAGTGGGGCGGGGGAGGGGCTATAGGAGCCGATACGATCGTGGTTGCGGTCGATGCCCGGCCTCTGCTGGAACAGGATCTTCGTGTTACCACCGTTCACGAACTCGTACACATCGTAATAAAACGTATAGCTCCGGGGGCGCGTATACCCAGGTGGTTTCATGAGGGAACCGCACTCTTGTTATCGGGAGATATCACCTGGTCGGAGCAGGTATCATTGTCGCAGGCTCTTTTTGGAGGAGCGCTGCTTGCGATGGACTCAATCGATCAGGTCAACAGTTTCGGTCCGCTAAAGGCTCGCCTGGCTTACGCCCAAAGTCGACAGGGGGTAAAGATACTGGTCGATACCTACGGTATCGGTGTTCTTCCGGAAATCCTTGAAGCCGCGGACAGCAGCGGCTCGTTTTCATCCGCACTTTACTCCGTTTTGGGTTTGACCGACGAAGAGCTTGAGACGATGATTCACGCTGAGATACGTAAACGGTTTAATCTCGTTCTCTGGCTCGTAGACAGTTATTTTCTCTGGATTGGAATAGTTTTGTTGTTTCTGATCGGTTTTATCGTCACCCGCATCCGAAACAGGAAGAAATCAATGCTTATGGAGCGGGAAGAGTCGCT
Source organism: uncultured Fibrobacterota bacterium (assembly GCA_964586285.1). GTDB lineage: Bacteria > Fibrobacterota > Chitinivibrionia > Chitinivibrionales > CAYFVL01 > CAZPHU01. Next base: position 2,420 of record CAZPHU010000142.1, read on the forward strand.
TTCTGAGCAGGATCTGACTCCCGAAAATCAATGAAAGCACATTGCTTGGCATTCAACGGGGAGAATATCATGTATTCAAAGGTTAATAGCGTATATGTTTGTTGTGAAGTCTAATAGCTTCCTCTAGCCTTCTGCGCTGTACTGCCCCAGAAACTGTGGCGGGAATTGAGATCGGAAAGGTTATAAAATATGCTAACGGTCTCTCTGCTTGTAGATACACCGGTATTATGGCAGCCGAAAGGCCCAGTACAATACCGAGACCCACAAATTTTGCTCTGAGGTGTCTGTTATATTCATCGTGCGAATCCTCATATGATTTAAGCATACGCCGCACTTCCCTGAAACTAACGCGTTTATCCAGAACATAATATTGGGTGCTTAATCCGCTTTGACGTACTTCTATCGGCAGGCCAATATCATCGGCTGGGCAAATAATCGCGCAGAAGAAAATGAAAACAAATACTAATCGAATCATGAGAAAACCTTTCGGACATTTTGAGTGAACTTGAATCTAATACTAAAATCAATAGAGCGGTATCTGATTATCGTAAACAGTGGATTAACGATTTGCGGCGGCCATGGATAAGAATGCCGCAAAGGAAAAATATGACAGCAAGTGAAAGGGAGTATGTAAAAATAGTAAAAAACCAAGAAAGCTTAACGTTCCCAAATACCTTGTATCGGCCAGGGGAGATTTCACTTTTTGTACATCCCTTTTTAGAAATGAAAGCAGAGATAATAGCGAAAGACAGGCCAGGTTTGAAAGAGAATAGAGTTGCGAGTACTGATCCGATCCGCGAAAAGCGGTAAAAGCAAGAAAGCCCAAAAATCCCAGAAAGCCTAAAAACCTGCTGTCATGTACTTTATCCATTCTCTTATCCTTATCTGCATAATGATTAAGCCTTCGTATCGAATATAAGCCGGTGTGTGTCATGATCTCAAATGTAGAGCACTGGTTTTGATGCCCGAGAACCTCCTGACAAACCACTCACTTGCTTTGAAAACGAATGCTTAGTCAATGATCTCTTGTAAACCCTTGTCTTCCCGTAATCTAATTCATTCATTGTCATTGTATTGCCGAGATGTTGATCTGGTATATGATGTGGTTATATTGTTGTTTTCTTTACGCCTCGCAAACGTCTCTTCTTCGTACTTTAAGGGACAGCAGCAATGGCTATCGAGTACTTGGTGATACCGGAATTGCTCCAGAAGATCGTTGGCTCGTATTTGAGGTCAACAGTGGCATCTGCATCTATAGTGAACTGCAGGCTGTCTGTGCCGTGGCTTAACTCACTGGCCCCAACATAGGCGGTAATGTTTGCCTCATCGTATCGGTCGTGGCTTGCATTTATCAGTTCTGTGGTTACGCAATAGGTGCCCGCTAGGAGATCGATAGAATACCAGTCAATATCCTCGTCATCGATGAAGTGTTTGTAGAGTGTGTCACTGTTTTCGACCATTGACGCGGGAAGAACAACCGCATTCAGTCTGGAGTCATTAGGTTCCACATCGTCCATTACTTTGAGTGTATACTCACCACAGCCCGATGAAACCGAGAAATTTACCATCGCTTCAGTTGCATTGGTATTGGTAATTTCCTTGAGAAAAAATGTGTCCCGACTGGTTGATGAAAACGCCGCTTCCTCGGATTGTATAATGAGCGTGGTTTGAGGCGGGAGCACTATACCGTACCAATCGACATCCGACTCAACCTTAATATCAAATGAACCATTAACAAGGGTCTTGTACAATGTTCCTGTGATCGAAACGCCCTCGAGAAATGAGGCGGGAAGAATCGATGCTGAGTCTTTGCTGTTATTCGGTTCATACGAATCGGCATCAACACCGTTGATAGTGAAAAAGGGACTTGTGGAATGGATGCTCGAATCTTCGTAGGCCGACACTTTAAAGTAGTAGTCATTGCCGGCCAGATGTCCCTCGGGAATCACAATTTTTTCGCCGACAGTATCGTAACGCTCGTATGTCTCCATACGAACCAGTTGCTTATCACCCTTGCAGAGAAAGACCTGCACGCCTCTGCTCAACAGGTGTGTGTTCTCAATCGAGTGGACCAGTGTATCCCCGGCTTTGTACTCCGCTCCCTCCTTTGGTTTCGAAAAGATAAGCAGGGAGTCGTTTGAAAAGCGCTTTACCTTAAGTGTGTAGTTTCCGCCTTTGTCGGCCGATGCGGCGTAAATCTTGACAAACACATCACCGGCAGAGTTGTAGATCACCTGCTCTCCGCCATGGTAGCCCATATCCCAGCCCGGTACATCGAGGTCGACATCAACCTCACTCAAACTGTCTTTGGAGATTACCGACAGTGAGTAGCGGTGCTTTTTATCCACAGGAAACTTAAACCAGTCGATATCGCCGTACAGCAGTGTTCCATCCACAGGAGTGTTGAACCGGGTAAGCACTTTTGCACTGGTCGAGTCGTCGTTGGGTTCGTTGATATCATCGTTTACCATGGTCGAGACAACGGTAAACGATTCGGTGAATGTAGAGTCGGGGTAGGGACCATCGAGAGCCTTAATTTTTATCCGATATTCACCACCGGCAAGGCTGTAAGGTATCACCCAGTCTATGTCGCTGTCTTCCTCAATAATTGCAGCGATCCTGGTTTCACCACAGTAGAGTTCAAAGCTGAAGTCAAACACGAAGTGCTCGGCGTGGTCGGCATCCAACGAGATAGTGTCCCCGACTCGGTATTCCGATTTAAGAGGCAGCGTATCAAGGATTATTCCCGTCTGTTTTTCGACAGCCTCCGCCGAAACGGTATACTCAATGTCTGTAATCACCGCCCGGTCGTGTCTCCACAGGAAGAGGCCGATCGTATCCGGCGTGGGGTATTCCAGTAAGAAGCTGTAGCCTGTCGGCGTTTTGGTGGGGCGGATATCGTTGTAAACATGTATATTTTTACCCTGCACTAGCGCGGTGTATGCGGTGATTGAGTCCGGAGTGATAATCGATATTCGTGTATCGCGGAACTTGACAGTGGGAATTTTGATGTAATCCGTATCACTTGCTGTAAGCGTGCGCAGCTGGCTTTCACCCGCGAGAAGATTCTTTGCATCTCTCATATTGTCGTCGTCTTCGTAAATATCCTCGACAGATGTTCCGATAACCGAAAAGACCGCCGAGGTAAGCTCATCAGTGCCGCCCCTGGGTTTAAAACCAAAGTAATATGATCCCGAAGTCGTGTATTTGGGTATGACATAAGAGACTGCTTTTCCATCGAATGTCTCCACCAGAACCAGGTACGATGATTCATCACGGTAGAGATAGATGGAGCCCTCGAGGCTGCTTTTTACGATTACATTTATGGTGTCACCCTCGTTGTAGGTTTTTTCTTCCAGATCGGCTTCAAGCGTTCCCAGAGATTGATCCCGAAGGTCGCGAAGTGTAACGTAGTAGTTGTGTTCATTGCTTGACGGCCCGGATATTACGATGCCGTGGGGAATATTCTTTGTGACGCGAACAAAGAGGGTATCTGTTATCCCTGAGATAGTTTTGGTAAACATCGTGGTTCCCCGGTAATTTTCCAGAGCAGTCCCTGCTCTCAACTCCGATGCCCAGTAGCTGTAAAAAACCGTTCCATAGTATGTGTCAATCGTTAGTTCGAAGCTGTCGGTTGCATTCACAGGAACGGCAAACCAGTCGTCGTCGGAAAGGCTGATGCTGTGGAGCTGATTGTCGCTGACCTTTACAAGTGTCGCGGCTTTACGTGTATCGTTGGGTTCGTATTTGTTGTTTGTGTTACTGTTTTCGACGGTTATTGAAAAGAGACCGCTGGATGCAATAATGTCCCTGTTAGTTGCATAGTATATTCGCACCGAATAGGTGGAGTCGGAGACTGTTACGTCGGAGAGAGCCTGATCAAAGGAGAAGCCGTCCTGGGTTGAAATAAGGGTAAGCTTGGTGATAACCGTGTTGTCGTGAAGCAGTTCAAATATTACCTCTGAGGATTCGGTTATATCGCTCATCCACTCAACCGGAAGCTTCTCCGATGTACCATAGGTATCACCCTCTTGCGGTGATACAAGCTCGAGACTGTAAGCAGGTAAATCGTGCCCAACAGGATCTGTGTCGCTATTACAGGACACCAGAATCAGAAACACGGCAGTAAAGAGGGCATATCGCAACAGAGTTACTCCTTCGACCGGGACGGCAAATTCCATGATTTTAGTGATGGATACAAATATACGATAGTGTCCACGTGATAAAATAGTTTTGTTGGTGTGTCTACTAAATCTGGAGCAACTCCCAGTTTGATGATTACAACTTTGTCGCCGGACAAGAAGCCTCTATTTCTATATAGAACTCATCATCGGGCCAATTTGCCTCTAATCGAGTACCCAATTTATACTTAAAAGAGCGTCACCTTAAACCTTGCTGCCTTTTTTTTTCGTCACCCGATCACGACCAGTGGAAATGTTGAAGCAGGTGGGGCAGTTCATCCGGCGGCGTTTCTCACGACAGAGTCGAGAGTCGAGTGAGAATAGTTTTGAACTCATCTCTCTTCTCTCGACTCTTAACATGTTTTTTGACTCTGATTCTTATTTCCCAAGCACTGCTTCGAGGTCTTCTTCCGAGGTGGTTACCGGTTTATAGATTGAGCGCTCAAAAAATCTTGGAATTCACCGGCTGGATGCTCGATCAATTCCAGGGTATGGCAGACAGAGTGTATACATACGAAAATGCAATTATAGTCCGAAATAACAGAGTCAACCGTCATAATTACGATGCTACTACGTGGCCCATATATCCGAAACGATATGGTGTGCAAACTGAATATTAAATGGGGGATTAAAATGTTTAAATGCTATTCAATTATTTTAAGTGTATGCCTTTTTGCTTTCGCTGGTAGTAAAGAAGAGACTATTTACGAAAGTAGTGACGCTGTAGTAATTACCAAAAAAGGTGAAGCAAACAATGTAAGTGCAGACAGAATCGCAAGAGATCTTGTGGCTGTGCGGAGAATCGTTAATCATAAAACAGTCCTACAGAAAAAAAAGATGGGAAGCGACCATGATACTATAAAACTCATAAATCGGCTTAGCACGCTTGACTACATTACTAATAAAAGTCTGGTTTCTGTAGGTGAGCAAGGGGTGAATTTTTTCCATCGTACGATAAAAAAATCAAGAAAACGAACAAAAGAAGAAATGAAATTTTACAATGAAACAAAAAAATTACCTAAGTCATGGGCCGTTGTAGATACAAATATTGCATTAGGTACAGCTCGCGATTTTCTTGAGGATGCTGTGAGACTAGATGCATTGGAATATTATGACAGCATTGAAGTTGCAAACACTGATGAGTGTTATGTATTTCGTTTTAGAGTTAGGCAAAAAAGAAATATCTGTGAACATAGAGTGGTGACAGTATGGGTGAATGCAAATGCTGGTTATGTAGAATACTTCAGAGTACCGAACCGTGCGGGATACACCGATTTAGAACCTGAATATGCTCCTAAAGTAACCTTTGAACAGGCTCAGCAAATTCTTATCAAATATGGGGAAGAAATAGGAAAGACTATTAGGTTTGAAAGTATGCCGGAGGCGGAGGAGGCTACCTACGATAAAGTGAGGGCTTTTTGCCTGAAACCAAAAAATACAGAAGACGTTTTAAAGGAAAATGTAGAGGGTTGGATGTGGCATGCATTTATTAGAAGAGAGCCTAGTATACTATTTCAGAAAAATGAAGTTTTTATAGATAGTGAAACCGGAGAAATCTTGTACTCTGATTTTTAAAGGTAACTGCTTACATTTTATGATATAAACCGTAATAAAGTGATAAAATATCACAAAAATACACTACCATCCCATAGGATTTTCAGAAAAGTACACAAAATGGCCGGCCATGTGACATTTTTATTGTCCACGACGAACAAGGAGTGTCACGATGAAACCAGCCAAACATAAACTTACAATATTGAAGCAGGTTATGGAAACTATTCCTCCATATCTCGTGAGCAAGCTGGCCAAAGTGCACGGTGTGGACCGCAAATGCCGCAGTTTTTCGGCATGGA
>CAZPHU010000143.1:0-8409 GCA_964586285.1 uncultured Fibrobacterota bacterium
CCCTTGGCAAGGGGAAGGCTTTAACGCGTTGTTAATCTTAGTGTTAGCTCCTCCCGGCCTCCTCCCGCTTAGCGGGAGGAGGCCGGGAGGGGGTGTATTTGCCCCGGAGAATCGCTAAAGTCAAGCTTAACGCAACGGCATTGTACGCCCCTTACTCGCTGATTTTGGATCCCAGCAAGGATAAAACATCAGGCAGCTCTTCGATCATAAGCTCTTCGGGAAAGTTTCTCTTTTGACTGCAGTAGGCACATTTGTGATCGCCGTCTAAAGGGTATTCTCTTAAAAACATTTGAGGCAGAGCGCTGTCGTGCGCTTTCATAGCGGGTCCTTGAATATCAAACGGGTTTACGCTAAATGATCCCAGCGGACACGATAGACCCCTTCCGATCGCCTTTATGTACGCCTCCTTTAAAACCCAGATGCGAAAGAACATGTCCAGATAATCGCTTCTGTCCACACAAGGCTTTAGCAAAGCGCACTCCCGGGAGGAGAAGAATCTTTTAGCGATGCCTTCACTAACATCATGTATTCTTTCCACATCCACACCAACCGCGTAATTGCTTATTCCGACGATGACCCATTTACCGGAATGAGATATACTGAAGTCTAGATTTTCGATACCCACAATGGACGGTTTGCCGTGATCGTTATATTCGAATCGCAACGGTCGATCGATTTGCAGCCCGCTTTTTATCAATCCATAGCTCAACAACAGCTCGCCTGTCAGACAGCGCGCCTTATCTACTTTGAAACGAAACTTCTCCGAACGAATTCTGCGGGATTCCGATACAAAAGGCTTTAGCCTGTTAAGATCGTATCCCTCAAGATCCCGCGGAATACCAACGGCGAGCAGCTTTGGCTGTATTTTGTTGAATTCAATCATGTGATAAAATCAAATGCATCTTCGGTTTCAAAAGCTTCGATAATCCTCGACTTGTTTAGATCTAATATTTCGGTTGGTTCCTATGACTGTGCAACGAAGCTCTTATTTCTCAATCTTTCGGTTTTTTGTAATTCCGTATTTCTACAAGACCGCCATTTCCCTCACCCTTATGCGGGGAAGACATCCATAGGTATCGATATGTCTATCGCGTAAATAAAATGTCTTTTAAAATCGTATCCTCACCCCTCATAACCCGAAGTATCAGCACCTGGGAGCTTATGCCCGAGAGGTCGAGAGCCGAGAGGCCGCGGGCTTTTTTGATCACACGGCCCGACAGAGTATGAAGAAATATTTTATCCTGTTGCATTATATCGCGCAATACAAGTCTCGAACCAATTAGTCTGTGATTTATCCTGTTAACGAGTGCAGCATCTACATTATTTGATTTTACGGGAAATGACATTTCGTGGATATTGACCTTTGCAATACTTGGGGCATACACTCCTCCGGCGGATAGAAAACCGCCTGCAACAATCAGTGTCGAGTCATAAATCGCAAGTGCCCTGATTGATCCTCCCCGCACACCGGTGCCAAGATTAGTCCACTCATGTCCGTCCCATTTCCATAACCCATCATTCTCCATATTGCTGTATGCGTCATGAGCTGCGTACACGTTTCCATTTCCATCACATGCAATGGTTTTTATGGTCTTGTAACTTTTGAATCCGCAATCGCTCCACTCGGCACCGTCCCATCTAGCCAGATTAAGCACTTCCACATCGCCCGCTGTATCGAAATCTCCCCCCACGTAAAGTCCGTTATCGTCCCATGCAAGCGAATGCACCGTTCCGTTCACTCCTGAGCCAAACGAATGCCAAGAGCTTCCATCCCACCTGGCGATATTGTTGGCGGTCACCCCACCCGCCTCGGTGAATTTGCCGCCTGCAACCAGATTTCCATCTCTCCAGACGAGTGCATTCACCGTATCTTTTTCGCCGTACATGCCCGCTTTCAAGCGGCTCCATTGAGTTCCGTCCCATTTCGCCACACCCGTGGCCAGATTCTCCCCGGCCTGGTCAAATACTCCTCCCGCATACAGGTTGCCGACTCCGTCGGAAGCGAGTGAATAAACCTTTCCCGAAATACCACTCCCCAGGCTCTCCCATTGCCGACCGTTCCATAAGGCTATGGAATTTGCCTCGGTATCCCCTGCCTGTGTAAACCAACCGGCCGCGATGAGATTATCTGAGCCATCCCTGCAGAATGCATAAACGGTGCCGTTGATGCCGCTGCCAAAACCGATCCATTCGGAGTCATACCACTCGGCGATATTGGTAAGGATATTGCCATTAATTTTTCTCAGAGAACCTCCGGCATAAAATCCACCATTTTCCGTAGGTAGAACGGCATAGACATTTCCGTCGAATCCTCCCTGTTTTCGACCCAGTGCACTCCAATCTGCCCCGTCCCATAATGCAATATTTGACGCGAGCGCCGCGCCGGCCGTATCGAATGAGCCCCCGACGATGAGATTGTAGTCATCGTCAAAGGTAATCGAATGTATACCCCATCCTCCTCTTACGCTTGAGCCGAGCGGATACCACTGTGTTCCGTCCCATCTGCCGATATCCACCACCACCACACTATCCACGGTGTAAAAGTCCCCGGCGGCATACAGGTTACCCGAATTATCACAGGCCAGAGAATAAACATCCGGTGTTATCCCCATATCGACGGTTCCCACCACACTCCACTGCTCACCATCCCACTTTTTAATCAGCCTTCCGCGACCTGCCGCATATAGATTTCCACTGCTGTCACATGCAAGGGCCTTTACACGATATATATCACTGACCCCCTCTCCGACAGCATTCCATGTGCTTCCGTCCCACCTTGCTATATTTTTTACACTTTCTCCTCCCGCCGAGACGATATGCCCGCCCGCATACAGATTTCCCTTACCGTCACACAGAAGCGCTTCGATATCCGGGCTGTCCGATGACAGGTTTAAGCCAGTTCCCAGTGAATCCCATGTTTCTCCGTCCCATCTGGCGATATGATTGACATATACTCCACCGATACTGTCAAATGCTCCACCGGCGTAAAGGATTCCGTTCTCATCAACCGCAACGGTGGTAACAATCCGATCGATTCCGGCGCCCACAGGATACCAGCTCACGCCGTCATACATGGCAACCCTAATATCATCGCTTGCACTACCAAGTGAATTCAGGCTGCCCGCTACATATAAATTCCCGTCGTGGTCAACGCATATGTCTTTTACGATATTTCTGCCCTTAAGCAAAAGAGGGATCCATTCTGCACCATCCCATTTTGCGACTCCAACAGCCATTGATGAGCCTGCGATCGTGAAGCTACCCCCCGCATAGATGCTTCCATTGTGGTACGCAACTTTCAGAACAGTACCGTTAACCCCGGGAATTTCGTGCCTTGTAAATGTTTCCCAGTCAGCATCCGTTATAGTCCGGCTGAAAACGGTAAATGATAATACCAAAACCATGATTGACATTGCATAAACACGAATTTTCGTTTGCATTACAAAGCTCCTATTTACTTTCACTGTGTTTGCGACTGGTCTGCTTTTCAGCACTATTCATATGTTTAAACAAGTATACTCCTGAGGATATGCGACCGTTATTGGGCATCTTCCTTCCGGCCGGATTATACATAAGCGAGTGTTTCGGTCTGTTCGACAATCGATTGGAAAAAACAAGCTTGCGCCCCGAAGACGATTGGGACCGGCGGCGGTTAAAATGTTGTAAATTAGATTTTGCGACACCGGTTTGCCCGTAATCCGACGTAAGTATCGTGCCGTCCTGCCCCACGGCGACAAGTCGCTCCTGGGCTGCTACTACATCTCCAAGCCAGTTGTTCGTACCGCTGTATCTGCGTGTCCATGTTTCTCCATCGGGTGAGGTCAGAATCACCCCCTCGCTCCCGGTCACCACCAGCTGATTGCCTGTCCATATGACCTTAGTGAATTCCGCATTTACACCATGGTCCTGAATAACCCACGGCCCGGTTTCTCCCCTTGTCGCAATAATATTGTCTCCAACCGCTACATACTGAGATCCGGTCCATGCGACGGAATACAAATACTCTGTGGCCGGAAGCTCCGTGCAGCTCCAGTCCAGTCCGTTTTCGGATGTGTAAATAATATTCTTCCCGCCCATATTGCGAGTCCCGACGGCAAAGAATTCATCCCCCGTCCATATCACATCGAACAGACGATCCACAGTTCCAAGGCTGTCCTCGACCCAGTTGACGCCGTCGGTAGAGGTATAAATCGAGGCATATATAATCGCTCCGCCTAAAGCGACAAACGTACTTCCGGAAGAAGCCAGGGCATATGTAGAGGACCGTCCGATGTAATTAGTTTCCCAGTTATCACCATCCGTAGAGATCCTTATATTGTTGCGTATCAAACCGGCATATTTTTCTCCATCCCAGATCATGTTGTACATACCGGCATATCTGTCGTTTCCGATTATCGCCCAGTTGATTCCATCCTCCGATGAAAGAAGAGGGCTTGAGCTTCCGGACGCCAGAAAACGCTCTCCATCCCAAATCACGGAACTTAAAGATAACCGGCTGCCCGATACTCTTTTTGTCCAGTTGGTAAGGTCTGGTGATGTAACGATGGTGTTTCCGACAAACACATACCGGTTTTGGCCGAAAGCCGCGGCCCTGAGCGGAACATCAATTCCGGTAATCTTTCGAGTCCACCGGTAACCGTCGGGAGAAGTCAGAACCGTACCGCTGTCGCCGGTTACGATATACCTGTTACCCGCATGGATCACCGAGTTTAGATAACGATCGACACCTGAGTTGCTCTCATGCCAGGTAATTGCATCATCGGAGGTAAGAATCAGGCCGCTTGTGCCGCAAACCACATAACGACCATCATATCGGCAGACCGAAGTGAGATAGCTGGACACTCCGGTATCGATTCGTTCCCATTCGATCCCATCACTTGACACGAAAAGCTTTCCGCTTCCTCCGGTAATTACAATTTGACTTCCGTCCCAGTGGGATGAAACCCAGCTTGAGTATTCTTCGAGCACGGGCGTTCTATCCGTCCACTCATCGGCATCGGGTGAAGTGAGTATGGTATTCATATCACCTGCCGCGATCAACTGTTGTCCCGCCCACACTACGGTATGTAAATAATGGTTCGTTCCGGAAATCTTACTTTCCCAGTTGGACCCATCCGGTGATGTAAGAATCGTTCCGGAATCACCCACCGCAACGAAAAATTCTCCGGTCCATATGATCTGGTTGAGATTGTTTCGATTATCCGATTCCTCCACTCTCCAGTCTTCTCCATCCGTCGAAGATACGATGTTTCCGCAATCGCCGACGGAGACAAATCGGGTGCCGTTCCAGACAACCGAATTGAGTGGATTACCCACAGGAAGCGGGTTTCGCCAAACCCAGTGAGTTTGACCATGACACAGCAGGGCGATAACAAGAAAAACCGCTGTCTTCGAAAGCTGAGGTATCATACGAATCTCCGATTTAAGTGAAAGCTACATCTGGTTACTGAATTACTACAATACCGCAATGCAAAAGGGTCCGGTTGCGTGTAACACGTATTATGACAGGCTGACTGGACAATCCGGCCAGACTTAGCGGTGACACTCCGGTTGCACTTCTTATCAGTCGACCGCTTACATCAAACAAACAGATTCTGTCTTTGGGTTGGAGATTGGAAAATGAAAGAAAATGTCCTGCGATTCTATATGTTATTAGTTTTTGTGCACTGTGACTGCCTTTACTATGGGTAACGGGTAAAGCATTGTCTGTTTTTACCCGGGCGATACAGGGCGAAGCTTTACCGCCTGCTTCGAAAAACTCTCCCCCCGTATAAAGACCAGATTCGCTCAGATGAAGGGCTCTTATGGTGTTGTCAACACCCGAGCCGAGTTTACTCACTGCACCTCCGTCCCATGTGGCGATGTTGTTGAGGGTATCGGCTCCACTGCGATTGCGCTCCATCCTGAAGCTTCCACCCATATAAAGTGTCTGCTTATCGTCAAAAACCATCGATAGTACTTTGCCGCTAAAGGAAATTTCGCTTTTCCATTCTTCCCCGTCCCATTTAGTAATGGTGGAACTGGTATTTCCATACGCGGCATAGAGATTTCCTCCGGATTCAATTGACAAAGAAGTAACAACGTCTTCCAGCCCGTTTTCTCCCACCTGAGTCCAGATATTCCCATCCCAGCGTGCGATATGATTTGCAAAATCCCCGTCTGCAACGATAAAGTATCCGCCGGCGTAAAGATTGCCGGCATTGTCCAAACATAAAGCATTAACCTGGTTATTCATCCCCGTACCCAGAGTCGACCATCTGGAGCCGTCCCATTTGGCAACACGGCGTGCGATAACACCGCCGGCCGAATCAAAAGATCCCCCCACAAAAAGGTTATCATCTTCATCGATTACAAGCGTTTTTACATTGCCGTTAACTCCCTGCCCCAGACTGCTCCAGCTCTGCCCGTCCCAACGGGCAATATGTGAGGCATCGGTTTGTCCCGCCCTGGTGAAATTACCCCCCGCATAAACATTTCCTTTTCCATCCGACACAAGCGCGGTGACACTGCCGTTGACACCCTCGCCCAGCGCTTCGAATCCCATCTCATTCATACGCACGACATGGTTTGCCTCGACTCCGCCTATGAAGGTAAACTCACCACCAAGGATTATATCCCCGTTTTCGTCTTCGGTAACGGCTGCGACTATACCGTTGATTCCTTCACCGACGCCACCCCATTTGGTGCCGTCCCATTTGGCAATATTTCCCACGCTGAAAGAGTCTATGGAGGAGAAAAAATCTGCTAAGTACAGATTCCCATCATCATCACAAGCAAGAGATGCGTCCTTGGATGATGTCCCGCCCCCCAATGGTTTCCATTCGGTTCCATCCCACATGGCGATATTGATTGCCCGAATCTCACCCGCATTTTCGAATTCTCCATTTACGTAGAGGTTACCTGAGGGATCGCAGATAATGTTGTTAACAACGGGTTCATCCGTACTGTATCGGCGGCCCCTTACACCTTTGCCCAAACTATGCCACTCTTCGCCATCCCACCTTGCGATGCTGTATACGACGTTTGTACCCATGGTTCTAAAGTCTCCGCCGGCATACAAATTTCCGTTACCGTCACAGGCCAAAGAGTTAATTACCGGGTAGCCGGAAACGTTGGGTATCGAATCCCAGCTGTCCCCGTCCCATCTTGCAATTCTTTTGGCGTTCTTTGAACCGGCTCGGTCGAAGTCTCCTCCGATGTAAATGACATTATCCATGCCTCCCGTTATACAGCGGATGTGACCATTTGTCCCCGCTCCCAGTGAATCCCAGGACTCACCATCCCATCTGGCAATATGTGAGTAGCCGACGCTGTCGATAGAGGTGAATGCGCCGACGACAAAAAGGTTACCCTCGGAATCGCAGTGCATTGCGTGTGCATCCTGGTCGAGTAATCCCAACGTATCCCAGGTGGATCCGTCCCATTTTTCTACATAAATTTTGTACAGACTATCCCGCCCCGCTATGTAAACATTACCCTTCTGATCTGCCGTCATGCAGCTTGCGTGCCGAACCCTGGCCTGAGGATAGGCATGCCAGCTTTCCCCGTCCCATCTTGCCAGTCTGTTGCTTTGAACTGAACCTGCGTGTTCAAAAAAACCTGTAAGATAAAGGCTACCGCCGTTATACACCACTGAATTAATGGTGTTACTGGTTCCCAGGATCCCTTTATCATTAATCACTTCCCAATCGGAATCGGTTATTTCCGAGGCTTGCCCCACAATGGGACAAAAAGCAATCACTGCTGTAAAAATGAGATTTTTCATGTAGTCCTCTTGTTAATCGAAATCGTTATAAGAAGCTATGTATTAAAAGATCAGGACAGTTTCCAAATTCCTATATTCGCAAAATGGATTGGACATTAAAAAGCTCTCAACGTAATTTGTGGTATCCGTTTTATGCCGATGCAATAGTTTTACAACCATCTCGCCTGATGGTGAAAAGGTCACGCTGTATCGCGCCACTTCGAAATGGTATTCAGCGACATACACACGGCAAGAGTAAGCAAAAAAGTAGTCAAACACATTCTGCGTATGAACATCAGGGTTTTCCTTTGTTCAACAATGATTATAATTAATTAAACAAACCGGGGCGAGATGCTGTGTTGAATAAAATAAGAGGTTGTGTTATTTAATATATATATTCTCCGGTAAAAACATAGATCGTTGCAAGAAAATAATTTTGCCTAAAAAAATGTACGGCAGCAGGTGACACGAAGAGGAACACCGCAGGCAGAACTGAGAAGCGCTAAACGGCGTATCCAGTAAAGCAGGGAATGCAATCAGCTCGGAGGCCCTCTTTTGGGCTACCCGACACTAAAGTGGCCAATCCGAGGCACTCATTTCGGTTACTCGACACCAAAGTGACCGATTTGAGGCACTCATTTTGGTTACTCGACACTAAAGTGACC
>CAZPHU010000144.1:0-8361 GCA_964586285.1 uncultured Fibrobacterota bacterium
TGTGAAGTCCCTTGATCGGGTACGCGCAGTCAAAGTCAACTATATGAGCGGGAAACAGCATTTCTCAAAGAAACAAATGGCAATGTGGGATGGTAGTGAATCGAATTAAGAAAAACTCAAAATATTTAGTTTTTAATGCGTTTGAAGGAAATGCCTTCATCGGAACAATTATGGGAACCATTTGTGATGATCTTTATGGCTCATGTGCGCCATTTTTAGTGATTGAAAACTTTATAGTTAGTAAAGAGAATAGAAGAAAAGGCGTAGGACGGAAACTTATTGAAGAATTGGAAGATGCAGCCATGCAAAGAGGATGCATACAGAGCATTCTTATCACTGATACGGCAAGAGAAGATGCCCAGAGATTTTACGAATCTAACGGATATCCAAAAGATGTGCATAAAGGATACAAGAAGAAACTGAAACCGCGTTGAGAACTGATTGAATTCCTGCATCAGTTTCCTCACTCGGTGATCTGTTACGCCCAATAATGCCCTCCGTCTTCCACCCTCCACCTTCCACCTTCCATCTTCCGTCTTCCCCCCCCCGCTACATCTCCAGGACTATCTCCCTTAGAGCCGAGGCTATATCGTTACCCGAGCTGTAGGGTGACACTTTGCCCTGCTCTATCATTGAACGGAGGGTAAGAGGCTTGCCGAATGTTACATGGGGGCGTTTTTTTCTGCCTAAAAAAAGTTTTGGCGGTTTGCCCGCGGGCCAGGCGTTATAACCGTTTCGTATTCGAATCGGTACGATCGTAGGGTTGGTCTCCAGGATAAGAAGACCCACTCCGGCTTTAAACGACTGGATGTTGCCGTCGCGGGTACGGGTTCCTTCGGGGAAGATAACCAGATTCTTTGCCTGCTTTAGCACTCCAATGGATGTTTTCAGGGCTTCGATAATATCGCCTTCACGCTCCACCGGTATAAGGTTGCTGCCCTTGAGGACTGCCGCCGTGGCGGGGTTGTGAAGCAGCTCTTTTTTTCCTATGGTAAAGGTTTTTTTGCGGACTTCCCAGGGAAGAGCCCCTAAAACCCAGGGGATATCCAATATCGATTGATGATTGGCGACAAAGATCGTGGGCTTGTCTTGAGGAATGTTCTCTCGTCCGCTAAAGCCCACATGCCACAGAAGCATGCTCATACCGGTGACCATATTTGGGCCCTTGTTGTAAATCAGATTCCTGCTGTCCCGCAATTTCGTGGGAAGATCGGCGGCGGCTATTCGTTCGCGAATGGTATGCGGAGAAACACCGCCGTTGTAAGCTTGGGATTCTTTTGCTTCCATGATTTTTCCGTAAACGTCACCAAGAGTTACCATCTGCTGTATAGCATCCTCGGGAAGCTGAATTGAGAACTTCTCCTCGAGGCAGCAGAAAAAATCAAGCTGACGCAAGCTGTCCATCTCCAGATCGAACTCAAGGTTTGTCTTTGGAGTGAAGGATTTCTTTTTGGATTTGGAGACAAACTCCTGGGCGCATTGGGCAACCATCTGAAATTCGGGTATGTCCAGAAGCGCCTCTTCGGTGGCACTGAGCACCGGTGGAGTCTTTCGCCTGGCCTTGGGCACGGCTGCTTTTATATCGTTGTATATTGCCAGAAGTTCGTGCTTTTTCAGCTTTCGGGTGGTTGTCCTGGGAAGAGGTTCGAAGACGATTTCAAAATCGGTTATCCGCTTGTAACTCGGCCGATCCCGGCCCATGCGAATAAGCTCATTGTGAATGATTTCACCGGCTTTCTCTATCGAAACGCTCTTTCGGATATCCTCATTGGGAAGGATGAGGGCGGCAACAATATCGCGCCCCTTGCGTTTTGCTCCGAAAATGCCGATCTCCTCTATCATCTCCGAGCCGCTGTAGAAATCCTCCAGCTCATCGGGGTAGACGTTTTTCCCCGATTCAAGCACGATCAGGTCTTTTGATCGTCCGACCAGAAACAGATATCCATCTTCGTCAAGCCTCCCCAGATCACCCGTATGAAACCAGCCGTCCTCATCGATAACCGCTCTCGTACTCTCTTCATTTTTGTAGTATCCGGCAAACAGAGTCGCACCGCGAAGAAGCACCTCGCCTATGCCCTGCTCGTTTGGATAATCTATATGGATTTCGTTTTCATCCAGGATTGGTCCCACCGAACCGTGTTTTGGTTTATCGGCGGGACACAGCGTGATCGGACCGAATGTCTCGGTCAGTCCGTAACCCTCTACGATATCAAAGCCCATGAGACGAAATCCCTCGAAATACTTATGCGGCAGGGATGCCCCTCCGGAGATGATGATCTGAAGATTTCCCCCGAATCCATCATGCACACTTTTAAAAAGACCGCGCCTGAAATTCTTCCCCAGTATCGGTCCCATAGTGCGGGAAAGGGATTTTAGGTTTTTAAACATCAGTGACACAAGCGGCCCTTTGGCTTTTACTTTTCGCTCGATATTGTCGTAGAGAACGGAAAGCATCTTCGGGACAGCCGGCAGCATGCTGACCTTCTTATCGTTGAGTGCCTCAAGGATGAGCTGCCCCTTGATCTGGGGCACGAATACGATATCCATACCGCCTACCAGCTCGGCGGCAACACAGGCGGCGAAACCGAACACGTGATGCAGCGGGAGGATAGCAAGGGCGGTAGTCTCTGGGGTCAGATGCATACGTGGGATCGCATGAAGTCCGGCTGTGGTGAAATTTTTCTGAATCAGCTGGACCCCTTTAGGATTGCCGGTTGTACCCGATGTGAATATTATAACCATCGGGTCATCGGGCTGAAACCGGGTTTCAAACGCGTCAATTGATTCATCCCCCCCGAGCAGAAATTTGTCGAAAGTTTTCTCCGGCCCCTGAAAGGACGGATCGAGTACCACGACATCCCGTATAAAATCAAGCTTCTCTTTCATTTCCCGCATGAGCGGAATGAAGGAGGGGGAGCAGAATATCATACTCGCTTCGGTGAATTTAACAATCGCCCAAATCTCCTCCAGCGGAAGGTTTGGATCAACCGGAACCGTGCATCCGCCGCTAAGGATTATCCCGTGATAAGCCAGTACCCACTCGGGGGTGTTTTCACCTATTACTACAGCATTGCCGCCCTTGCGGAAACCGGCGCGGTTGAGGGCGCACGCGCAGCGGTTCAAGTCGCGGTGAAGCTGTCCGTAGGTCCAGCTTTGATACACCCCGTCTCTTTTTATATGTAGACAAGCCTTGTCTTTGTATACATGAACGGATCTCTTCAGTAAATCGGTGTAAACATGTGAATCCACGGCTCCCGGTATCGATTGTTCAGTCATATCCATAAAGCTTTCACTCAGGCAGGTTAGGATCGGTAATAATTCATTTATAATAATTTAACAAAAGAAAATACTCTAAGCAAATAGTGGGCCGTCGAAGTCGCATTTGATCATGGTGAGCCTGATTGAGGCATTCAAATCATGGACAGAAAATCATCGATGGAAAATCCTTTTGCATGTCGAGTGTCCCAGCCCAGAGTTTTGTGCGCATAGCGTCGATACTGCTTCTCCCGATTGACAAGAAGTGTTTCGTAGCAGCGATTAAGTGCCTGTGTATTTGATTCGTTTGGCCGAGGCTGGAAATGGTCGGCCCAGAGGACCGGACGCGGGCGGCGAAGGTAGGCATCACGCATCCGCTTCAAGACCTCCGGGGGTGTTTCCAGGTGCAGGATTATCGAACTGCCGGCGAGTTCGTCCAGGGTGCGCGTCCCGGTGTGGATTACCGATCCGGTCGTATCGATTACAACCGGTTGTTCACGGATGGTATCGTCCGATTTTATTGCCTC
This sequence comes from uncultured Fibrobacterota bacterium, assembly GCA_964586285.1. GTDB lineage: Bacteria > Fibrobacterota > Chitinivibrionia > Chitinivibrionales > CAYFVL01 > CAZPHU01. The sequence goes on from CAZPHU010000144.1 coordinate 3,783, forward strand.
GAAAATATCCACCATGACATCCACCTCGCGGGCAAGATAGAGTCGCTCACGATCGTGATAGTCGGGATCATACGGAAAACCAAGCCAATGACCCATATCAAACGAGCGCTGTGTGCCGAAGATCTGATGTGCCAGGCGGCGCTCGATCATATCATCGCAGCCGAAACGGACAAACCCCCTCTGGGCAAGCTGAAAAGACCAGTAGGATTTGCCCGTGCCGGACATACCGATCAGCGATATTCGAACGGGTTGTTTAGAGGGACTCATAGTACAATCTCGCTGAAAACCATCTTAGGGGTGAAGAAGAGAAAAACCGGTCGCCTGCTCAAAGCGCCTTACTGCCTGGGTGTTGGTAAGTTCGAACAGGATGACCTCCAGAATCTGCCAGCATCGCACCCCTTTTCTTACACAGCCGGTGATCGTATTCTTTTCGCGGCCACAGGCAATATGCATGTGAAGCCTGGGGTTGCCGCTTTCATCCGGAAAAAGCGTTCCGGTTCCGGCCACCTCGTGAACCTCATCCAGATTTGTCTCCATCGGTTGGATTTTGGCCGCCCGTCCTTCTTGAGGTCCCACTATCAGAGTGCTGTCCTTATCCACTCCACCCACTATGATCAAAGCACCTGCTTTGATATTCTTCTGAGCCGCGAACAGCTCTATCGATTCATGCAACACATCCCCGTCTTCCAGACGAATCACAAAGGTCCTTCCCTGAGTTGCCTCCGAGTAACGCATAATCTTTAATCCTTACCGATAAAAATTTAAACAAAAGACGCCAGCTCTTCCCATCGAGCCAGCTTCTGTTCCAGAAGTTTCTCCACTTCCGAATACCTTTCTCCCCATTGAGTGTAGTCTTGGGCCGATGCGTCCGGGGCGTCCCCGCCAAGGCGTCGGTCCAGTTCGGTCTTCTCATTCTCCAGAGACTCTATCTCCTTTTCCAGCTCCTTAAGTTCCCGTTGCTCATTGAAGGTGAGTTTGCGCTTGGTTTCGGACGTCTTCTCGTCCTGCTGCTTTTGTTGCTCGCGCAGGTCCTTTTCCTCCCGGCGCCAACGCGACATCTGCTCTTTCTTATAGGCGATATAATCCGAATAGCTTCCCGGAAACTCGTAAATATGTCCCGAACCGTCCAGCACGAAAAGGTAGTCTACCACCCTGTCCATAAAGTAGCGATCGTGTGACACTACCAGAAGACTGCCGCCGAAACTTTCCAGAAAATCCTCGAGTACCGAAAGTGTTTTGATATCCAAGTCGTTTGTCGGTTCATCCAATACTAAAAAGTTCGGATTGCTCATCAGTACCCGCACCAGATGAAGGCGTCGTCTCTCGCCACCGGAGAGTTTTTCGATGGGTGTGTAGTGGATAGCGGGAGGGAAAAGAAACTTCTCCAGAAGCTTACCCGCAGAGATCTCACTCCCATCCGGCATCTTCACCACCTCCGCGATCTCCTGAATGGTCTTAAGAACGGTCTTTTCGGTTTGAAATTCCCCGCTGTTTTGTTCGAAAAACCCGAAATGAGTATTTACTCCTATATCTATATACCCGCTGTCGGCACTCACGCGACGGGTCAGCAGGTTAAGAAGCGTTGTCTTTCCCGAGCCGTTGCGTCCGACGATACCGATACGCTCCCGACGCTTGAATGTATGGGTGAAATCGTCGATAATGGTTGTCCCGTCATAGCTCTTTGAGATGTGCTTGACTTCCAGAACCTTTTTACCCAGCCGTCTTCCGCTGATCGTAAATTCCATGGCCGCCGAGGTGCCGCTTCTCAACGAGTCCATCATTTCGTGTACACGCTGAATGCGGGCCTTCTGTTTCGTGGCCCGCGCCTGGGGTGTCTGTCCCAGCCACTGAAGTTCCCTTTTGAGTATGGTTCTGACCCGCTGTTCCTCGACCGCTACACTGTTTTCGATCTCCGCTTTCTTCTCAAGATAATAGGCGTAGTTACCCGAGTAGGAAAAAAGGCGCTTATGATCGATCTCGAGGATCTGATCGCATATCGAATCAAGTATGTACCTGTCGTGAGTGATCATCAATACCGCCGCCTCGGTCTTCTGGAGTTTGTTTTGAAGCCATTCAATGGTATCGATATCCAGGTGATTTGTGGGCTCATCCAGCAGCAGAAGGTCCAACTGATTGGTAAAAAGCTGCGCGAGTGCCACTTTCTTGACCATGCCCCCGGAAAGTGTATCCATACGGATATCCGTTTCGCTTATGCCAAGCTCCGAAAGAAGGGATGAAACCGTGCTTTCAAGGCTCCAGGCGTTAAGCTCATCCATTTGGACCGTGATCTGGTCGAGTTTCTGTTTAAGCTGGGTGGACGATTGCTTTTGCATGGCTTCACAGATCGTTTCGTACTCCCGCACTAGCTGTGCGGCCGGAAGGTCGCTGGAGAGCACGTGTTCAAGGATCGTGTGGGTCGGGCAAAACCGGGGAAGCTGATCGAGTCTTCCTGTCCGCAGCCCTCTTCGAAGCGAGATCGTTCCGCTGTCGGGAGTATCCGAGCCGGTAAGGAGGTTTAGAAGCGATGTTTTGCCGCTTCCGTTAACTCCGATAAGGGCGATCTTATCGCCTTCATTAATCCCGAAACTTGCCTGTTCGAAAAGCAGCTTATCGCCCCGGCTCTTACTGATTTGATCGACTGATACAATATTCATATGATATGATTCGTTTCCAAATGGTTAGTTGATGAAAATAATCAAAGAAACGGAAAATACGAAATAGGTACATGCAATTGCGGGTCTGTAAGGATGATATACTATTACGTGCGTAATCGGCAAACTCATAAACAGCTGCATCCTTGTCCTAGTACCATATCACCATCGGCATATCTTCGCTGCTATGGGGCAAGTCCGGGGGGATTTTTTTCAGAGGGATCCCGGAGGCTGCCCGTACGGCCAGGCAGAGCGCATCGATTATGTCATCCAGGCGTGCCTCGCACCTTCTGAATCTTTGGCTGCAATCAGCAAGAAAAGAATCGGCGCCCGGATAATACCGACGAAGTATCTCGAGTCGCTCGTTTATTCCCAAATGCTCCTTTTTTGAGTACCTCAGCGGATTCATGTCGTTAAGGGTAGTGAAGCAGAGTTCGGGGTGAGATTCTCTGAAGATGTCGGCGGCTACTGGGTTGCGGCACAGAAACGTATCCAGCTCAATTATTTTCGGTCTAATATTCCATGATTGGATCGACAGACCTTTACCGGTCAGATCTTTGGAAAGCTGATTAGCATGAGTGTAGTTTTGTAAATCCACAACCTCCCGTATCGGGGGATAGAAAATGGAGGAGCGGCGTTTATTGAGAATCGTGCGGGCCTGTTTGTCGCATTCGCGGAGGGGATTGGAGCTTTGGGCCAACCCTATGGGCATGTCTATCAGAATCATGGCGCTGTTTTTATGAGCGCTCCACAGCGACTGGACCGACGGATACAAGAAGCATTTAAAATGCCCCGGCCTGGGTGAAGCCACGGCGGCCAACCAGCCTCCCGGGCATCCGTCCACGCCGATTACTTCTTCTCTTTTCATCTTCATTATTGCATTTTTGTTTGACCGATTGTATATCTCTAGCCTCATTTGGACGGAGAAAAGCGAATATGGAATTTTACTATTTGATTTCGATTGGGACGTTTCTGGGAATGTTTGTTCTGTTTCTGGTCATCAGCAAGACATTAAATAACATAATAAACCAGCTCAGTAAAATGGAATACCTGGTCAAGACCGAACATGACCACCAGAAGGAGATCAAAGAGCTTAGGGAAATGCTGGCGATGGAAGAGAGAGAACGAGAGCAAAAAAGGCGAGAAAATGAAGAATAGTGGGGATGAGAAGGAGAGGATGGAAAAGAGACAACCAGGGCAGATAATTGTTTTTTCGGCTCCTTCGGGCGCGGGTAAAACCACCCTGCTTGATTTTCTCAGGCAGCAGATTCCCGGCCTCGCATACTCGATATCCGCAACAACCAGGGCTCCGCGGGAACACGAGATAAACGGGGTTCACTACTTCTTTCTTTCCGAAGAGCGTTTCAGGGAGAAAATTGACCGGAATGAATTTGCGGAATGGGAAGTGGTTCATGGAAATTATTACGGCACACCCAGATCTTTTATCGATGAGAATATCGGGCAGGGGAAGCATGTGGTGATGGATATCGATGTATGGGGGAAGACAAAATTCGACCGGATGTATCCACAGGCTGTGGGTATACTGATACTGCCGCCTTCGATGAATGAGCTTGAAAAGCGTCTGCGTGCACGCAATACCGATTCGGAAGAGGTAATCCAGACCAGACTCGAAAACGCCAAAAAAGAGATAGAGTACGCGCAAACGCACGGCAAATACGAGCATACGATTGTCAACGACGATCTGGAGCGGGTGGAGGATGAGCTTTTGGGATTGGTTAAAGGTCTGATCGATGAAAGAACCCCGGATTAAGCACAGTGAATGTCATATCGGGTGCGACATCAGGCGATACGTTGGCTTATGATTAAAAAATCATTCTCATAGTTGACCTGTTTGAGAATTAATCTTCTCAGAGGGGCAAATACACCCCCTCCCAGCCTCCCCCTTGGTAAGTGGGAGGAGCTAACAC
>CAZPHU010000145.1:0-8318 GCA_964586285.1 uncultured Fibrobacterota bacterium
GGGGAAGGTGGTTTGGATGAGAGAGGAGCGCAGGGGGCTGTTGTTTTACTACGCGCATCTGGACAAGCAGCTATGCCGTCCGGGACAGCTGGTAAAGGCCGGGGATACACTGGGGCTGATAGGCTTTACCGGAAACGCCCACTCAAGCGAGCCGCATCTGCATTATGGAGTATATACCGATCGGTTCATAGACCCTTACCCATACGTATATGATTTGAAGCATAAACCGGCATTTGCCGAAACGGATGTCAGGCGCCTGGGGTATTGGGCACGGGCCAGCGACAACACTCTTTTGCATGAGGCACCCAGTCAACTGTCTGTCGTTCATCGAGATATTCCGGTTCACACCATGTTTCACGTAACGGGGTATGAGCGACACTGGGTTAAGGTTAGGCTGGCGCGCGGGGACACGGGGTATATACCGCGTCACCACACCGAGCCTGCGGTCAGACCACTTTACGGAGTCACCCTGAACAAACGTTCATATTTGCATTTTACGCTTGATGAAAGCAACCCCTCCGCTATCGATACACTTTTTAGAGGAGATGCTCTGCTGGTGTTTGGGCGGATCGATAAATCCCTGCATGTAAAGACATTTTCGGGAGCTGTAGGATGGGTTGATGAGATGCACTCATCGGTGGTTTCGACATCCGTCCAATATCAATAATGGTGAGTCTCATTAGCGCAACATCTGTATAGATGTGCGTCTATCCGTGACCGACTGGGCTAAGGGTAAACATTGGCATGTGGATTGCACTCAAAGACAGGGGCAGTTAATTTCATCCGAACGTGGAAATAAAACCGATTAAATAGATGGATATGGAGAACATAATGTCGCAAGAAGGTCCCAGAGGTAGTGGAGAAGTAAAGTGGGTCTCCTGTGAATGGTTGGCACAGCGAATCGGTGATGAGTCATTTGTTCTGATAGACACACAACCCGACGTCCACGATTACATAGTAAGACACATACCCGGAGCCATTTACATGAATGAAAAACTACTTCGGGTAACGGACAAAAATCTGCCTACCGGGTATGTGCCCGCAGAGGTTATGAGCATATTAATGAGACGGGTGGGAATAGTTTCGGACAAACCCGTGGTAGTATACACCGACAGGGGTGCCTTTTCCAAGGCGGGTGACGGGCTGGAGCAAACAATGATGGCATACAGCCTGATAAGGTTCGGTCATACACGTGTCTATTTGCTGAATGGAGGACTTCACGAGTGGAAAAAGGAAAAAAATCCGCTCTCCAAGAAGTTTCCTTTCCCGGAAAATTCCTCGTTTAATGCTCATGAGCGAAAGGATCTATACGTTTCATACGATCGGTTCAAGACGATTATGGATGATGACGAGGTAATAATTGTTGATGTCAGGCCAAAGGAGCTTTATGAAGGTCAGGCCATGTGGGAGAAATCGGGGCATATCCCCGGTGCCGTCAATCTGCCGTGGCCGCGTCTGATGGATGCCCACAACAGCACTCTTGTGGCCGACGACAATCAACTAGAGGCGATCATAAAGGAGCTTAACCTTAACAAGGATAAAACGATTATCTTCTACTGCGGCACGGGACGCGAAGCGACTGCGGCTTTTTGTGTTTTCAGATGGTATCTGGGATACCCCAGAGTGCTGCTTTTTGAAGGATCGTTCACGCAGTGGAATCTATATCCGGACAATCCGACTGTAACCGGGCCTAATCCTCGTTAGAAACAGATTTTTAAAGAAAAGGAGGAGGAACTGATGGTTGAAGAAGTTGAAGCGGTTCAACGCACTGATGCGGAGCATGATAATTCAAGATTTGAAACCGAAGCCGAAATTAGTGATGATATCCGGCATCGGTTGGAAGAGACCATACGTTACTACGCAAGGTACCCTGATCAGATTGGATTGCGGCTTGAGGAGCTCGATCGGGAGTGGGATTTAGACCAGATGCTGCAGGCTCACTTGTCCGCGTTATCATTAATCGGTTTGGTTATGGGCGGTATCGGACGAAAGGGGTGGTTTTTGCTTCCTGTAGTCGCCTGCTCCTTTATGCTCCAGCATGTTCTAAAGGGGTGGTCTCCACCCGTGGAGCTTCTCAGGCGCTTTGGTGTGCGAAGCAAACAGGAGATTATGCGTGAGCATTATGCATTGCGTGCACTCAGAGGGGACTTTTACCCGCTCTGTGAGTCGCAGGGGGTTGAGCTTGGCAAGCGAGTTGAAGTAGTCCTTCAGACTTTTGTCTGGTGAGGATATTGCTATAATATTGTTGTTGGACTCCGGCGAGCCGGAAAAAAAGCCTTTAGTCTTTCCAGGAGGTATATGATGGTATTGGATACACTACAGGACCTTTTTCAGCGTGAATTGAATATAATCTATGATGCGGAGAGGCGTATATCGGAGATACTTCCAGGATTAGCCGACGCGGCCTCATCATCGGACTTGCGCAGAGCGTTTGAAGAGGAGCTTGAAATTACTCGTATGCAAATTCAACGTCTCGATGAGATATATGGACGAATAGGGATCGCAAGAAAAACGATTGAAAGTCAAGGAATGAAGGGCCTGATTCAGGAAATCCAGCAGATCATGAATGCTTCGGGAGATCCGGCGGTCAAGGATGCGGCTTTAATTGCAGTTACACAACGAATGGAGCATTATGAGGTCGCGTTGTATGCAAGCCTGAAAAATTATGCTCAAGATCTGGGTTATGATGAAATCATTCAGATGATGGAAAAGACCGCCGGGGAAGAGAAATCAAGGGACGAGGCGCTTGCTGAAATAGCCCGGGACGGGTTGTTCTCGGATGATTACACTAATGACGGAGCGTAAAATATTACCCCATTGGCCGGCTTTGTTGAGTCCGGCCAATCAGCGGAATATATACTTGCATCAAGCTTTACATTTGAAGTGTCTCTGTAAAGTTTAATGCAAAGAGCCGTGGTGGAAGAATTCAAATACAGATTGTCGAACTTAAATATAAGGGACGCGATATGGCTGATAAGAAAAGAAGAACCGATGATGAGACAAGAGAGTATCAGGAGCTGCTTTTAAAGGGGGTCGGTAAGGAAAAGGCCGCTCGCCTCGCATCCGAAGCTGAAGAGCGGCCTCCGAAGACCGAAGAGGATGAGCGCTACGATCAACTCACCGAGAATGAGTTGTATGAACGTGCAAAGGAGCTGAAAATAGAGGATTACATGGATATGAATCGCTACGAACTTATCGAGGCCATTCGCAGGCGATAAAACCTTGAAGTAATAATCGGATTTCGGTAAATCTTTGCTTATCCGATCATTTGATTTTGGCCATTTTATACCACGCTATCGCGATGGCTAAAACCATGAGAAAAATGTATGCGAAAATGCGTGCTTCCACCGGCTCAAGTATATACCAGGGCAAATCTGCATCCCTGTCCTGAGAAACAACGGCTGTGAATGGTACAAAAGCAATCAAACAAGCGAGTAAATGTTTCACGAAATAATATCCTTTCGGTTTAGCGTATAATACTGTTCTTGATTTTCACTACCTACCCTACTTTCATTGCGGCATATTGCCCCTGTCTTCAAACAAGTCTTACGTTGCCGGGCCATATGCGGTTGAAATCAGGAAATGTAGATTGAAGACCAGGGTATCTCTGCTCTTGTTTCCATAACCTTCTTCCTGTTTAAGGGACACAGCAGCAGAAACAGTACGTTCCAACACTCAAATTTAATTCTTGTCCCGCCGCAGCGGAAAAATCAAGGTTGGGCGAAGGTTGTCACAATTCTGAGATAATTACTCCCATTTAGAAAATCTGCCGACAGCATCGCCCGATAAAGCCATACATAAATATATAACTTGTTGTTATATCCCGTTGATATAGATTATCCGTTTTGCCGGCGCGAAAATTGCTCCTAGCTAAGTTTGTACAAGAAGAAAGGAACATACAGATGGCCGATAATCCATCTCCCCGTCCCGACTCCAGTCAGCAACAGGGTTCATCATCGATATGGCGGATGCTTTTATGGGCATTTATCTTTGCTGCAATCTTTTATTATATGTTTAACATATTGGATGAAAGAGAACGTGCACAAATAAGCTACACCGCTTTTAAGCAACAGGTTGCTGAAGGTAATGTTCTGTCAATTACCATGAGAGGTCGGCGGATAGAGGGGGAGTTTAGGAATCAATACATTGACACCACAAACACCCAGGACACCGCGGCCTTTGAGTATTTCCAGACTGTGCGTCCGGGGGTTGAAGATCCCGGGCTGATATCTTTTCTGGAAAAAAATAACGTAACCATAAACGCAGAGGCCGAGGACAACCCCTGGATGCCTTATTTAGTGCTGCTCGTTTTTATCCTTCCCTGGATTCTGATCATATTCTATACCATGCATGTGAGCAGACGATTACAGGGGGGGCAGGGTAAGGGCGGAGGATTTGGCGGGGGTGGGCTGTTTAATGTAGGTAGGTCTCGCGCAAAGAAATTCAACAAAGCCAAGATACATTCAAGCTATGAAGATGTGGCGGGTCTTAGAAATGCCAAGAAGGATATGCAGGAGATAGTTGAGTACCTCAAAGATCCGACCAAATTCGTTCAGCTTGGTGCGGAGATTCCAAAGGGGATACTTCTTATGGGTCCTCCGGGAACCGGTAAGACTCTTTTGTCACGTGCAACCGCCGGTGAGGCGGGAGTGCCTTTTTACAGTATAAGCGGCTCGGAATTTATAGAAATGTTTGTGGGAGTCGGCGCTTCACGTGTAAGGGATATGTTTGAGACCGCCAAGAAGGAATCTCCGTCCATAATTTTTATCGATGAGCTTGATTCCATAGGAAGGTCCAGGGGTACTGGAGTCGGGGGAGGGCATGACGAGAGGGAGCAGACTCTTAACCAGATTCTTTCGGAAATGGACGGGTTTGAGCCTCACGAATCGGTTGTGGTCATAGCCGCGACAAACCGTCCTGATATCCTCGATCCGGCGCTTACCCGTCCGGGACGTTTTGATCGTCAAATTACTCTGGATCTGCCCGAAAAGAAGGATCGGCTTGCCATCCTGAGGATCCACACGCGCAAGGTGCCGATTACCCGCAGTGTAAACCTGGAAAACATTGCGGCGCGAACAGTAGGCTTTTCGGGCGCCGATCTGAAAAACCTGGTAAACGAAGCGGCGTTGCTGGCGGGAAGAAAAGATCGAAAGCAGGTACAGCCTGAGGATTTCGATGAAGCGAGTGACAGAATACTGTTGGGTGCCGAAAGAGAAGAGAAAATTGGCGAAGAGGAAAAGAACCTGATTGCATACCATGAGGCCGGTCACGCACTGGTTGCCAAACTTCTGCCCGATACCGATCCTCTCCAGAAAGTCACCATAATTGCCAGGGGGCGGGCTTTGGGGGCCACGGAACAGATACCCGAAGCAGACCGGCACAATCTAAGCAAAAGGTATCTTCTCGCACGCATCGCAGTGGCACTTGGTGGGCGAGCATCGGAGAAAGTAGTTTTCAATGAGATCACCAACGGAGCCGCCCAGGACCTTAAAAATGTCAAGCAAATCGCACGAAGAATGGTGTGTAACTGGGGCATGAGCGAACGTTTCGGACCGGCAACGTTTAACCAGGGAGAAGAGCATATTTTCCTGGGACGAGAAATGACTCAGCCAAGAGATTTCAGTGAGCAGACCGCAAGAATAATCGATGAAGAAATCGAAAAACTGATTATGGATATGGAAGAGCGTGCAATAAGCCTGTTAAAGGAAAACAGAAGTAAACTCGATAAAATCGCCGAGGCGCTGATTGAAAACGAGACGCTGGATAACTCCGAGGTTGATGTCATACTTCAAAACAATTGATCCAAAAGACAAATTTTCTAAGGTAGACATTTCGTAAAGAACTTATTGTTATTGAGATGATCGACTCATACTCTGTTTCATTAGCACTAAAATATCCCCCCCGGTATATATGATCAACAAAAAAATGTCCCTTCTTCCGGGTATGACGCGTATTATACTGTAAAAACGGCAATCAGAAAAATCGGTGAGAAGGTTGACATGAGGTGCGAAGAGTTTCGGAAAAATATTGAACTGTATACCTTAGGTGGTTTCAACGATATTGCAAGAGTTGCCGCACGGCACCATGTAGATTCTTGTGCAGGCTGTGCACGGGATTTTAAAGAATACGCCGGTATAGTAAACGGTATACGCAACAAAAACCCACGAAATCTCTCCGAGTCACGCATTACTGCTATAGAAGCGGCAGTTCGGGAAGGTATACACACCCGGAACAGATCTTCTGAAAAGGGGATGCGACTTGCGAAAATGGCCGCAATAATAACCCTTATGGCCTTGGGGGGAGGAATCACAGCCTACGTCACGATAAACAATAAATTAAATATGAGGGTAAGCAATGCCTCTTCACCGGTCGAATCAAACGCATGGCATATGGAAAAACCATCCCAAATCTGGTCAATAAGTTGTGGACCCGGTTACCGTTCTACGTCCGCACATAAACCGCTGGCTTCGCAAGGAGTCGTATACACACTCCAGTCTGAAGGTGAATTGGACAGAATCGTTGCAGTGCGGAGCGAATCGGGTACTCGTCTATGGACCGGGGCGCGTCATTGCTATGGCCATCTTACCGCCGGGGGAGGCAAGTTGTTCGCGGTATGCTATAACACCCTGAATGGAGCAACTGAGCTTGTGGCTTTCGATTCGCATACCGGTGAGGAACTCTGGTCGTATACTTCAGATTCTCCAAAAAGTCGGGATATGTTCACCTCACCGATAGTATATAAAGACAGAGTATACTGGGCAGCATACGGCCAGCTAACCGAAATTTCGTTGACACGGGGAACCCCAAACTGGAAACAGGAAATACCTGTAAGCGGTGGGTATGCACAGCCGTGTGTTGTGGGAAAGTATGTTTGTCTCGGAACCGCTGACGGTGTACTGTATTATGATGCTGCAACGGGTTCCAGTCGTGGAATGATCTCTTTTCCGGAGCGAATGATGGGACTTTACCAGCCGTCTGTGGCTGCCATGGATGAGCGGCTCTACATTGCTCATCGTAGAATCAATAACTCCGGTGTTCTATTGTGTGTAAAAGTAGAAACTGAAGAGATCCTGTGGAAACATGAATCGCCTGCAGTCCATCATATGAGTGTTTCGGACAAGGCGCTCATTATTCGCTCCCAATCGGTTTATGCGCTGGATGTTGTTACCGGCAAGACTCGCTGGAAAGTTGATGCTGGAGGGTGCAGTCCGGTTACAAGTCTGGGGGAATGCTGCTACGTACTTGGTTCGGAAAACTCAGGTCGACTGCTGAGGCTGGATTTGGAATCCGGACACATTCTTGGTGAACACCTCCTGGGCGGATCCTGTGCGGGATTAGTTCTGGAGGGGAGTCGGGGTTATTTCAACGACAATAAGGGTGTGCTGCATGCTCTTGATCTGAGCAATATGACCGGCTGTACGGCAATGTAGACGTAAAAATCTAATGATTCTTTCGGTGGAAGGCTCCTACCTCTCACATATTCTCCGGGCGAAAAGGAATTCGTCCGGAGAGCCTTCCTTTTTTCGTAATAGAGGTTCTTCTGCCTTGATGTTCCAAGGTGGGCTAACAGCACGGAGGACCGAATGGTGATGAAATTTACTCCGTTTTTCCGGCGCTTTGTGGAATATTTGTACTGAATCCGCTGATTTGGGTAAAGTAAATCGCAAATGGGGAAAAATAAGACAGGGCAACAGTCCGATGAGTTTTCGATTTGCCGGTACGGCTCGTCAAAAACTTCTTGTGAGAGGGATTATGCGCCCTGCCTTTGAATATATACGTGTATATAATAGAAATAATTTACACCCGCCTTCTCACAATTTCCTCACAATAATCTGACGCTTTTCAAAAAAAAATTCAACACTGTTCTAATTCCCCCGAGTGATTTTAAATGCGTCTAAAACAATATGGCAGTTTTAGAGGTATAGCCATTTTCAGCGAGCAAATCGGGCATTTTGATGTGCTGGTACCCCCTTTTGTTGACAAATCGTCTTAAAAATAACCTGAAAAATCAAATCATTCACCTTAAATTAGTGTCGCTTTTGTTTATTCTTAACAGAAAGGAGGATGCCAAACTATCAATTGTTATATTGCCTCGCTTTAGAAATGAAAACTCAAATTTCCGATGTGTAATCTTGTGAGAGGGGTTATGCGTTATCTCACCTAACCGAAAGGATCAGAGATGTTACGATTTAGAAAGAACAGCATTTTCCGCAAGGCGGTTGTAGCAGGCTGTCTGGGGGCTATTGCCGTCACGGCTGCCGACTGGCCGATGTTTCGATACGAATCCAACAGAAGTGCAATTTCTCCTGAACAACTCG
>CAZPHU010000146.1:0-8060 GCA_964586285.1 uncultured Fibrobacterota bacterium
GATCGGCGTATGCATGAATATCTTCAGAAATAATAGTTTCCACCCTCCGCCCGGGATTTGATTTTCTTAATTTGCCGAGAAACTCTTCTACAATTCGGCTGAGGTTTACATCCTCCCGATTGATATCCTGTCTTCCGATTCTCGAAAGGCTGAGCATGTCTTCGATCAGGCGTCCCATTCTCTTGACATTGGCACTTATGTGAGCAATTATCTCCCGTCCTTCATCATCCAGCCGCTGGGAGTAATCTTCTTCAAGTAAAGTCGCGAAACTGCCGATTGTGTTGAGCGGTCCCCTCAAATCGTGGCTTACAGAATAAGAGAATGCTTCCAGGTCGCGGTTTGCCGCGCCAAGCTCTTGCGTACGGAGTTGAAGCTTCTCCTCAGCCTGTTTACGTTCGGTAAGATCGAGCATCGAGCCGATCATCCGGTAGGCTTTTCCGTCCTGGTCCCGGGCAATAAGCCCGCGGTCGAAATACACCCGGTAGGGTCCACCAACCGGGCCGAAGCGATACTCATCATTCCATGCATTCTCGCCGCCGTCTATTGCCCGATGGATACCGTTTACCACACGATCCCGATCCTCCGGATGTAAATGCATGTACCAGCTCTCGGCTGTCGCGGGCATTTGGCTTCGGCCGCACCCAACTGCGGCTTCCACCACTTCATTCCAATCGACATGATCGGAGGTCAAGTCCCAGTCCCATATAATATCATGCGTCGCCCGATTTACCAGATGGTACCTCTGGGTAGTATCCTCCAACCTTTGGCGGGTGCGAACCTGATCGGTTACATTGCGCAGAATATGGGCCGCGCCGGTAATCTCCCCTTGCTCGTTACGTAAAGGATTATACCGCAGAGCGTAATACTGCCTGGCCTGTTCAGAAGGGCCGAATGCTTCGGTGACCGAAAATGAGTCACCCCCAAGAGCCCGCGCCCACTGCTGCTGTGCCTTACGCTGCTCAGCAGGCCAGGGCTTAAGCATCTCAACCATACTGTCGCCGGCCTTTACATCTATACCCCACAATTTCTTAACCTCCCGATGATAGGCCTGGTTAAAAAACAAATACCGAAAATCCCGATCCTGCGCTGCGATCATATCTTCGGTTCCCTCGGTAATATTCTCGATCAACTCATGAGCCCGTCTCAGTTCATCCTCCGCCCGCCTTCGTTCGGTTATGTCCAGAACAAAGGCAAAAATGTTTTTCCCGTCGGGAAGTATGGTGTCCGACAGATATACCCATGCCCGCGTACCGTCCTTACGAATGAACTGCTTCTCATAGGGAGAGGCCGTTCCGCTCGCTTTAAGCTGCGCAAGCGCTTCATAATCGCGCTCCAGATGTTCCACCGGAGTCAATGCATCCCATGTGATCTTATTTCGCTCAAATTCCTCACGGCTGTACCCGATAACACCAAGTAAATACTCATTTACATACGATACGCCGCCCTGAAAATCACCAATCATTACTCCGATTATATTAGAAGAGGTGATTCGTTTGAAACGATCCGCCGAAAATGCCAGTTCTTGCTGCAGACGGTGCGATTCGGTGATATCGGCAAACTCCATCACTACCCCAAACATCTCTCCACTCTCCAGGATGGTTGGTGAAGCGCTTACCGAAAGCCAGTATTCACGGTTGGTGCGCCGGATTTTCATGATCTCGTTACGAACAGTCTTCCCCTTAAAGGCCAGAATAGTGGGACTACGATCGACAGGAAACGGATCTCCCGAGGGAGTCTGTACTTTTAAAAGCTCGATGCGCTTTTCGTATGGAAGGTTCCTTTCTTCATCGGTATAGCCAAGAACCTCTTTGGCGATACTGTTCATGCGTTTTATTTCTTTGTCTTTTCCGTATATTATGTAGCCGTCGGGTATCGAATTGATAGTGGCCTCAAGCTCGGCGTTCTTGCGTAGTGCTTCCTCAGAAGCGCGTTTCGCAGCCTGGCGGTTGAGGACATACTCGGTAGTTTCGATCGACCAGACAAGAATCCCGGTGATTTTGTTATCTTCACCGTAAAACGGAAGACAGCTGAATGAAAACCAGGCTTTCTCGGGCCCCTGGCCGCGCTGTAGAATAAATTGTGCATCGGCGGCGTGAAAAGGCTCCCCCGTTTCATACACCCGTCGAAGCAGCGGAATAATCGTATCGGCGGTATCGGACCAAACCTCAGCCACTGGTCTGTTAAGGACATCTCCCCTTCCGTAAGCAAACTGATAGTAGCCCTCATTTGCAACGGTAGTAATAAAATCGGGCCCTTCATGCAGAGCGATACCAACAGGGACTTCCTTTATGATTTCCTCCAACAACCTGCGTCTGCGTTCATTCTTTTGGAATACCTTTCTCTGCTCGGTCGCATCACGCCAACCACCGATCGCGCCGATGACATTTCCGCATTTGTCAATTATAGGTGCGGCATTTATCGAGAGTACCCTTGTTTGTCCATCCCGCTTAAGAATTATATCAAAATCTTTATAAATTTCACCGGTGATAGCGGCTTTTGACAAGGGAAGGCTATCCGGATCCTGTAATCGCTTTCCATCGGGCCAATAAAGCTCGAGCAATTCCAGCCTGTCGGCGCCGCTGGTGTTAAGGATCTTTTCTACCGATACACCCAGAAGTTGACTCGTGTAGCGGCTGGTGAACTTCACAACATGATTTTTATCCGTAATCATGATTCCCTCTGGAATAAAGTCAAGAAGGGCATCCAGCGTGGAGGATTTCTCCTCTAAATTCCTGCGTATGCCGCGAAGCTCGGTTATATCGTTGCCGTCGATCAATACCTCGGTGTCTGTATCGGTCACATCCCGAATGGGGCGAGCACTCCAGGAGAACCATACCCGCGAGCCGTCCTTGCTAACCCCCTCACTCTCGTTTGCATAAAAGCGCTCGGGTTGAACAAAGATATCCCTCACGATATGGGAATTATCCTGTCCGGCTGAATCTTTTAGGGGAATTATGGTACCGATGAAAGGCTTTCCGATAACCTCCTCGCGGCCGTATCCGAAAAGCTTCTCGCTGAAATGATTGAAAAAGGTTATATGCCCCTGCCGGTTGAATGCGATGATTATGCAGTTGATCTCCTCAACCAGAGTGCGGTATGTCCGATCGGGACGGCAAGCGGCTCGGTGATTTTGATGACTCTTGGTGATATCTTTAACCGAAAGGATTATCAGAGCCTCGCCGTTTTGGTTTATTTCGGTTCGACTGATGTTTATCAAAAGTGCCCTGCGGCCGATATGCCTGAAATGATGGTGTATCTTTAAATCATCCACCGACTCTCGTGACGCGTCAAGCGATTGAAGTGGGTGTAACAATTCCTGCATGTCCCAGTCTCCCCCGCCAATCTCCACAAGCACACGATTTTCACATTCACCCGGGGAAAGCCGAAAGTGACGGTAAAACGACCTTCCTGCAGCTACTACTCGAAACTCCTGGTCCAGAACCAGCAGCATATCCCGTGCAGTATCTACTATGGCGGCGGCAAAGGCCTTTGCATCGGAAAGGTCGATATTCATGAAGCTCCCCCCGGGCCGTCCGTGTGGAAAACGATGTTTGAAGCAAAATACGCGCCTGAAAAGCGTGTGATGAGCAGATTTGTCTAGGTGCTTTCTCTTGATACTGAAAAATCAAGCTTTTCAACTGAAATCAATCTGTCTTTGGCCGGACAAAGACTTTTTATACACCTTTTGCTCTTTTTGATACGCATAACCAGGCGCCGGATAGAGTACACTGGATTCTAATCCTTATTCGCGTGAATCTTTTTCTATAAAATTATGATTTTTTTATAGATATGTGATCCGGATCACATGCGATTCCAGAAACTTATCCTATATTCATACACAGACACTTTTTCGGGAGGATAAAAATGTACAATCGCGCCTTCGATTCTCATATCCTGGTTGTTGATGATATGCCGGTGATGACCGAGCTGATAAGTATGTGGCTTTGTAAGAAGGGTTTCAGACATATACACTGCTTCAACGATCCCGGACAGGCCCTCGATTTTGTTCTTAAAGGCATGCCGGTGGATCTGATAATTACCGATTACCGCATGGGATCAATGAATGGGGTAACACTGCTTTCAACCGTCGCTAAAAGCAATCCCGGCATTCCGGCCGTAATCGTAAGCTGTGCGCCTCATGATATTCCCACCAGCGATAAGTACAGCATCTTGCACAAAAACGATATGCTTGAAATTCTTCCCAAGATTATCCCGCAAAAGCTCAAAAGCTCACTGACAGACAACGATAAAACAAATGAACCGCGAAAATTAAATAAAGGCATTCAAAAGAGTTATGATATAAAGATAGTCAGAAAGATCAAATCCGTCGCATGAAAAAGCATGCAAAGAATCTTTGAAATTGTAGTGCTCCCCCCAAAGCGGCATGCTCGATGATTGTTTGAAAACATCAGAGAGCATGCCCCCCCTCTACATTAATTTTATTAATCCCGGGTTTTAGATCGGCAGTAATTTTACCATTTCATCTCAGGAAAACAGCCCGACTATATCCTTTTTCGTCAGCTGCTTGAAAAACGAATTTTCGGTGCGGATTATCTGATCGACCAGCTGCTTTTTGCTCTCCTGAAGCGCCAGGACGCGCTCCTCGATAGAATCTTTCATGATCAGCTTATACACAAAAACATGATTCTTTTGCCCGATACGGTAGGCACGATCGGATGCCTGATTCTCGGCGGCGGGATTCCACCAGGGATCCAGGTGTATGACATAATCGGCGCTGGTGAGATTGAGTCCGGTGCCCCCGGCCTTTAGACTGATAAGAAACACAGGTACATCCCTGCCGTTTTGGAAACGATCCACCGTGGAGGCCCGGTCCCGTGTTTTCCCGGTCAAAATCTCGCTCTTGGTCCCGGCGGTGCTCAAACGATGCCTTATAAGCTCCAGGGCTTTCACGAACTGTGAGAAGATAAGTACCTTATGTCCTTCAGAGATAACGTCTTCCAGAATACCGTCAAGCAGACGAAATTTACCCGATTCACCGTTAAACACGGGGTCCATCAGTGCGGGATGACAGCAGATCTGGCGAAGCCGAAGCAGTCCTTCAAGTATCTGAAGTCCCGATTTCTCCACTCCTATCGATTCGATCGACTGCATGATCCTGCCTCTGTAGGTATCCCGGGTGATCTGATAGATCGTACGCTGGCGGGGAAGCATCTCCGTATATATCACACTCTCCGTCTTGGGCGGGAGATCGGTTGCCACCTGTTGTTTTGTGCGCCGAAGGATAAAGGGGAACAGCATCTTCTGAAGCACCTGGGCGGCTTCGGGCTGACCGTCCTTTTCAACTGGCTTTGCAAAATTCTGGGAAAAATGCCGGTAGCTGCCAAGCATCCCCGGGTTGAGAAACGAAAATATCGACCAAAGCTCGGAGAGATTGTTCTCCACCGGAGTGCCGCTGAGGGCGAGGCGGTGACGGGCGTTAAGCTCCTTTAGTGATTTTCCCACCCGGCTGGCCGGGTTCTTTATCGCCTGAGCCTCATCGATGATCACGTAGTTGAAAGGCACCAGCTTCAACATATTGATATCGCGCATCGCCGTGCCGTAAGTTGTCAGTACAAGATCGGCGCATTTCATCTCGGCGCTGCCGTATTTGTGACGCTCCGGTCCGTGAAATAACATTACCAGCAGCGATGGCGCAAACTGCCGTGCCTCGCGCTCCCAGTTAAAAAGCAGTGATGCAGGCACGATCACGATTGACGGCTTACGCCCGTTTTCTTTTTCGTTTAGAAGAAGTGCTACTGTCTGTACCGTCTTTCCCAAACCCATGTCGTCGGCCAGACAACCGCCAAAGTTGTATTTCTGAAGGAAATAGAACCATTCGTATCCGGCCAGCTGGTATTGACGCATAGTACCTTTAAATGTCTGGGGCGGAGATTGTTTTTTTATTCCCGAAAAAGAGCGTAGAGCCTCTCTTTTTTCTATAAACTCCTCGTTGCCCTCTCTCTCATCGGCCATATCAAAAAGCATGTCGGCAACCGGCGTGTGGTAGCGCTTAAGTGTGAGACGATCATCCTTCTCATCATGCTCCCCCACCGAGAATAGACTGGAAAACTTGCGCATCCAGGCCTCGGGAAGCACCCCCGAACTTCCGTCGGCCAGAAGTACATAGCGGCTGTTGGCCTTTACCGCCTGAACCAGAGCGGCAAGGGTGGCGGGAATCTGGTCGAAACTCACACTTATGTTGCAGCTAAGCGAGTCTCCTTTTGAAAACACATTCACCGAAAGGCGCGGAAGAGACTTTCGGGCCTTGGATACGGTGAGCTTGTCCTGGCCAAAGATCTCGAAACCCTTTTTGGCAAGACGGGGAAGCTGTACTTGAATCCAGTCGCGGGGATCCTCACAGGGTGTAAAGATTCCCGACTGGTAGCGCATCAGCTCATACTCCGCAAGCGATGTCATCATCGCGTCCTCACGTGCCCTGGAGCGAAGAATACGGTAGACGTTTCCCTCTGTGCCGGGCACCAGCCTCTCGCGATTGGTATCGGTACGGCTGAATTCAGTCAAACCATTATGATACGAAAACCGAAGCTCTATCAGAAGCATGGAATCACGTTCGTTTAGATAAAGCCGCCCCACCGGTTTGTCCGCAACAATCCGCACAACTGGTTCGGGCACATGGGCGTTATCCTCGCTTTGATCATCACGATCACCCACGCCCTTTAGCGACCCTTCGGAAAGGTTACTTCTTTGGCCCCCCTCCGATTCATCTCCCGACGATCTTTGCTCTTTATCACCTGCCGGCAGCCGCTCAAGGTCGGGATCACAAACAGATGGAGCAGTCTTTCCCTCAACCGAGTTTTCGTCCGTTAAGGTTGTTTCATTTGAATCTGCATCTATAGGATGGTCGCTTGCGGGAGAAACATCCTTAGATGATACCCTCGAATTATCTCCTGAATCGTTTGGGAAGCTGTCCGGCTCGAAAGACTCTTCTTTTTGATCATCGAAGCCAAGATTGAGTCCGGTCTGAACCGAATCCTGCGAATTAAGTGCAAACATTGCCGCCACGGCATGTTCGCAGGCGCCCCCGTAAGCAAAGCCGCAATTGCAGGCGAAACGGGCGGGACTGCCGTTGGCCTTGCTAAGAACCACCCGGTAAGGCGCATCACCGGCCACGCTTGCGATTATGTCGTGGCCGACCGAGTGCACTCCCCTGACCCGCCCACGCGCGAAATACCGCTTCCCGGCTTCGATAACCGCCGGAAAGGCATACTGCTGTATTTCATCTGTGGTAAAGGAGATTGCTGCCATGGTTGGAATCTAAAATAAACAATATATCCCACTCACGGTATCTTGCATTCGATTAGTGCACAACATATGGTCGAATTTCGGTCACTCGGTTGCTCGGTCACTCGGTTGCTCGGTCACTCGGTTGCTCGGTCACTCGGTTGCTCGGTTGCTCGGTTGCTCGGTTGTCCGTCGGCTGGGACATAAGGGCGGTATTTGCCCTGGTTAGAATCTATTTTGGATCACTATCTTATATATAATGATATCGTTGACTTGTACATGAGTTCAGCTAATGATAAAAAGGTATGAAGGGGGTCTTTGATGGCTAATGACACGATTGATGATGAACTCCTTTCCAATTCACTTCGCAATCAGCGCAAAGCCTGGGAGATTATTGAGCAGACCGGATTGATCGATATCTGGCTATCGATCGGCGCTGAGATTAACCTGGTCGGTTCACTGAAAACCGGGCTCCTGATGAAAAACCGGGATATCGATTTCCATATCTATACCGATGAGTTTATCCTTGCCGAAAGTTTCAAGGCTGTTGGATTGCTGGCTCAGAATGCCCGGATCAAGCGGGTAGAGTATGTTAATCTGATCGATACCGAGGAGAAATGTATCGAGTGGCACGCCTGGTATGAGGATGATGAAGAGATGCTCTGGCAGATAGATATGATCCACATCCTCAGGGACTCCCCCTATGCCGGAGTTTTCGAGACGGTCGCCGACAGAATCGCCGCCGTGCTCACCCCGCAGACCAGACATGCAATCCTTTCCATCAAAAACGACATCCCCGAGGGGCAGAAGGTCATGGG
>CAZPHU010000147.1:0-7895 GCA_964586285.1 uncultured Fibrobacterota bacterium
CGACATATGGTCCCACATGATGGTAATTCGGCGACCGCGCATGTAGCCCATGCGCTAAACGAAGTGATTGCCATTTATCCAATTACTCCTTCTTCTCCGATGGGTGAGATTTCCGATGAGAAGTCTGCTCGCGGGGAGAAGAATATCTGGGGTACCGTACCGGTTATCTCAGAATTGCAGTCAGAAGGTGGAGCGGCAGGTGCGGTTCACGGTGCCTTGAGTACCGGTGCGCTGACCACCACATTCACGGCGTCTCAGGGTCTTCTTCTGATGATCCCGAACATGTACAAGATCGCCGGTGAACTTACACCGACGGTTTTTCATGTCAGTGCCCGTTCACTCGCGGCTCAGGCGCTGTCGATTTTCGGTGATCACAGTGATGTGATGTCGGTTCGCCAGACCGGTTTTGCTCTTCTTGCATCGGCAAGCGTTCAGGAAGCCATGGATATGGCACTGATAGCGCACGCTTCGACGCTGGAAGCTCGTATTCCCTTCCTGCACTTCTTCGACGGTTTCCGGGTTTCTCATGAGATCCAGAAAATAGAAGAACTGACTATGGAAGATATGCGTTCGATGATCAACGATGAGTATGTTCATGCTCACCGCGCCCGCGGGCTCAGCCCCGATCATCCGAGTATCAAGGGTACATCCCAGAACCCGGATGTGTACTTTACCGGTCGTGAGACTGTTAACAAGTACTACGAGGCCACTCCGGCGATCGTAAAGAAGTACATGGATCAGTTTGCGAAACTGACCGGCCGTGAGTACAAGCTGTTTGATTATGTCGGCGCACCGGATGCCGAGAAAGTGATCATCGCGATGGGTTCGGGTGTCGAAACCATTCACGAAACCGTAAATTACCTGAGCGCTCGCGGCGAGAAGGTTGGTTTGGTGAAGGTTCGCCTGTTCCGTCCCTTCGATACATCGGCGATGGTCAATGCTCTTCCTGAGAGCGTCAAGAAGATTGCCGTTCTCGACCGCACCAAGGAACCCGGTTCGCTGGGTGAGCCTCTGTATGAAGATGTTCGTACGGCTATTGGTGAAGCACTGGAAGACGGTACCGCTCCTTTTGCGGCATGGCCCAAGGTCATCGGCGGACGTTATGCTCTGGGATCGGCGGAGTTTACTCCCGCGATGATCAAAGCAGTCTACGATGAACTCGATGCCCAAAAGCCCAAGAGGCATTTTACCGTGGGTATCGATGACGATGTTACCGGAACTTCACTGGCGTACGATCCGACTTTCAGCACCGAGAGCGAAAACGTATATCGTGCCATGTTCTACGGTCTTGGCTCTGACGGTACAGTTGGTGCCAACAAAAACTCGATTAAGATCATCGGACAGGAAACAGACAACTACGCACAGGGTTACTTTGTGTACGACTCCAAAAAAGCCGGTGCGATGACCGTTTCGCATCTGCGTTTCGGACCGGAGAAGATTCGCAGCCCTTACCTGATCAGCCGTGCGAATTTCCTGGCCTGTCATAACTTCTCATTCCTCGAAAAGTATGACATGCTGTCGAATCTGGAAGACGGCGGTACATTCCTTCTGACCTCTCCGTTCAGTAAGGACACGGTATGGGAAAACATCCCCGGCCGCGTACAGAAACAGATCATCGATAAAAAACTCAAGTTCTATGTTATCGATGCTATTCGTATCGCCGAGGAGCTTGGTTTGGGTGCCCGCATCAATGTGATCATGCAGACCGCTTTCTTCAAGATTTCCGGTATCATGGATATCGACAAGGCTGTCGCCGCGATCAAGGGCGCGATCAAGAAAACTTACGGCACCAAGGGCGAAGCTGTAGTCAATATGAACTACGCCGCCGTGGATAAGGGTCTGGAGAATATCGAAGAGGTTACAGTGCCCTCCGAAGTCACCAAACCCGTTGCAGAGCTTACCGCCGTTTCCGAGGATGCACCAGAGTTTGTGAAAAACGTAACCGCCAAAATCATGATGCAGGAAGGTTCGAAAGTTAAAACTTCCGAAATGCCTGCCGACGGAACATGGCCGACCGGAACAACTCAGTACGAGAAGCGAAATATCGCGGTAAACGTACCTGACTGGAATTCGGAGACCTGTATCCAGTGCGGACGCTGTTCTCTGGTTTGTCCTCATGCGGTTATCCGTCCGAAAGCATACGAGGAGAAACACCTCGAAGGTGCTCCGGAGGGTTTCAAATCTACCGATGCCAAGGGTAAAGAGCTTGCGGGGCTCAAATATACCCTGCAGATTGCACCCGAAGATTGTACCGGATGTGGCGTCTGTGTAGAAAACTGTCCTGCCAGGGCAAAAGAGGCCATAAAGATGGTACCGCAGACAACGGTCAGAGATGTACAGAAGGAGAATTTCGAGTTTTTCCTCACCATCCCCGAAACCGATACGGCAAAATACGACCGCAACACGCTCAAGGGCAGCCAGTTTATCAAGCCGCTGTTTGAGTTTAGCGGTGCGTGTGCAGGCTGTGGTGAAACAGCGTATATAAAGCTGGTTTCGCAGCTTTTCGGTGATCGCGCGCTTATCGCAAACGCAACAGGATGTTCCTCGATTTATGGCGGAAACCTCCCGACCACCCCGTACACAAAACGTGCAGATGGTCGTGGTCCGGCATGGAACAACTCTCTGTTCGAAGACAACGCAGAGCTTGCGTTCGGTATGCGTCTGACGGTCGACAAGTTCAAAGAGTATGCTAAAGAACTTGCGCAGAAGATCGTTGCCGACGGCAAGTGCGGTGATGCCGAAACACGTAACCTTCTTGGCGAAATCCTGAATGCCGACCAGTCGACACAGGCCGCTATCGAAGATCAGCGTGGACGCGTTGCCAAGGTCACCGAAGCGTTGTCAAAGTGCGACTGTGCCGAGTGCAAAAGCTTTATCACCGTTGCCGACTACCTGGTCGAGAAATCGGTTTGGGCATTCGGTGGTGACGGTTGGGCATACGATATCGGTTACGGCGGTCTGGACCACGTTCTTGCCCAGGGCAAAAACGTCAACATTCTGGTCGTAGACACCGAGGTGTATTCCAACACCGGTGGACAATCTTCGAAGGCTACCCCCATGGGCGCGGTCGCCAAGTTTGCCGCCAGCGGTAAGCCGGTGATGAAGAAAGACCTTGGTATGATTGCCATGAGCTACGGTTATGTTTACGTCGCCAAGGTGGCTTTAGGCGCAAACCCGAACCAGGTTGTCAAGGCAATCGCAGAGGCCGGAGCCTACAACGGACCGTCACTGATTCTCGCTTACGCAAACTGCATCGCCCACGGTATCAACATGACCGAGGGACTTGCAGAACAGAAGAAAGCTGTGGAATCAGGACACTGGCCGCTGTATCGCTACAACCCGGATTTGACGGCGCAGGGTAAGAATCCGCTTTCTCTGGACAGTAAAGATCCTTCCATGCCTCTGGCAGATTACGCGCTCGGTGAAAACCGCTACCGTATCCTCCAGAAGAGCAACCCGGAAGCATCTAAGAAGCTGCTTGATGAGGCTCAACAGTACGTCACTGCACGTTTCAAGATGCTAAAAGATCTTGCACAGATGCAGTAACGATTGTTGTAATCGATAAAAAGCAAAAAAGGCCGACGATATTTCGTCGGCCTTTTTTTGCTCCTCCCTTTTTAGGCACCCCTCACCCCCGAAGGTAAAGAAAACATTCTTCCGTAATATACAGAAGCTGCTGTATGAACTTTCATTTCAGAAATCAAACAGGATAGGCATAGAAATTTGAGCTACACATATCACCAAAGGCAGATTGTACTTAAGTCTATGCCTCTTGAGGCGGGGGAAAAAAAAGACGCTGCCCTGATTTACCACGACAGCGTCTTTATCAACAAAAGAAGGAGGTATTTTTGGGGTGAGTGATGGGACTCGAACCCACAACAACTGGAACCACAATCCAGTGCTCTAACCGATTGAACTACACTCACCACAAGTTTTCTAAAATACTACATTATGTATAGGAAATCAATCCTCAAAAAATAATTATTTCTGTTTTTGTTCAAGTATCGCATCACCCCAGGTAGCGGGAATTTTGTCATCGGCATTTACAGGTATTTTGGTTTCTTCCCCGCCTTTGGAAGCGGTTACGGCAAAACCAAATACTCGGCCGTCAAACGGTAGAAAACCAAGATCGTGCCAGGGAATCGAAATCATAACCGCATTTTTGCCCGTGTTTTTGCTTATTGATGCATACCAGACACTTTTTTGGTAGCTGATAGAGTCATTTCTAAAAGATCTGGTAAAGTGATAGGCGGAGATGCTGTCTGTTGAATCTGAGTAGCTTATGAATCTGTCGGGATAAGAAATGAACGCATTTTTCGCATTCTTCCCGTCAACTGCAAAGCTTATCGTAGAAGACTGACCACTATCTTTTTTTAGATAAAGGTATAAAACACTGTCCGTGTATCCGGCCGCCATTTCGTAAGGTCCGACCTCTACCAGTGAGTCTCCAACCATTTTACCCAATGCTGAGACATCTGTTACCGCTTGAACCTTTTTTACCGTCAGAAAGGGATCAATTACGGGCGTGTCAAGAACCGCTACCCCAAGAGGCGCAACTGAACCTTCGTGGTCGGATCCGGGTATATTCCACTCGATTGCATAGAAATTATCTCCCCCCAGAGTTCTTTGTTTCACCGAGCCAAGAGCTACATTTTCAGGAAACTCATTAATGTTGTAGAGCTTATTTGATAGAGTAGCCTTTCTTCCATTTTGCGTTTTGGTGAGTTTTATACGCATGGATTTCTGTTCGATATTGGCGGTATCCAAGAGTATACCGGCCTCCACACTCATATCCCGCAATGTCGTCCATGGTTCGGGACTGTTAATAGACACAACTTGTGAAAATGTGAGTGTCTTCGCAAATAAACAAACTAGAGATGCATAAACAATAGGCTTCATAACCCAACCGCTCCCCTGTAGAGTAATACTATTAATTTCTCTTAAAATACGACACGCTCAAGGCTTACTCAAATAATCTCACAAAAAAGGCGCAGTGCCTCATGAGCACTACGCCTGCGATACAGCGGTCATTTTGGTATAACGACCGAAGCCTTTCAAACAAAATCATCTACACCCCAACAAAATCGTTAATCAGGTGTAGATTCTAAAGAAGAAAATTAAGCACGTCCGGCACTTCCAAGCACTTTTTCGTTCTTCTCTATAATCATCTTTGTCAGCTCCTCACGAGCAGGACCGAGATATTTGCGAGGATCAAATTCAGCCGGTTTTTCCGCAAAGGTTTTGCGAATCATTGCAGTAACGACCAGACGACCGTCGGAGTCGATGTTGATCTTGCAGACTGCTGATTTCGCGGCCTGACGAAGCTGGTCTTCCGGAATACCAACGGCTGCCTTGAGCTGTCCACCATTCGAATTGATGATATCGACATACTTGGGCAGAACAGAACTAGACCCGTGAAGAACAATCGCAAAACCCGGTATACGTTTTTCGATGTCTTTCAGGATGTCAAAGCGCAGTGGCGGCGGAACAAGAACGCCGTTTTCATCCATGGTGCACTGTTCGGGCTTAAACTTGAATGCTCCATGAGAAGTACCGATAGATATGGCAAGAGAGTCTACACCCGTTTTGCTTACGAAGTCCTCAACCTGTTCGGGTTGGGTGTATATGGATTTAGCGGCTACAACATCATCCTCAATACCGGCAAGAACACCCAGTTCACCCTCTACGGTTACATCATGCTTATGGGCGTACTCAACGACTCTTGAGGTAAGCTCCACATTCTCTTCATAGGAGAGGTGAGATCCGTCAATCATGACATTGGAAAAACCATTCTCGATGCATGATACGCACAAGTCGTAACTGTCCCCATGGTCAAGATTTAAAGCGATGGGTATATCGTAGCCCTGCTCTTTAGCCATCTGAACCGCACCTTCGGCCATGTAGCGCAACATAGTTTGGTTGGCGTATTTACGGGCACCGGAGGACACCTGAAGGATAACCGGCGATTTGGACTGTCCGCAACCATTTATGATTGCCTGAAGCTGCTCCATGTTGTTGAAATTGTACGCAGGTACCGCATACCCGCCTTCTTTGGCTTTCTTGAACATTTCTCTTGTGTTCACCAAACCAAGATCTTTAAAGCTTACTGCCATATCTCCACCTTTCTGGTAAAACGAAATACACCTATTCGGTGATGGAATGCGTTTTCGTCGCAGCCCGCAAGATAAAATATTTAACCTGCAAGCTCAGTAAAATAAAAAATGCCCACGGAAAATGTCTATTCTCCGCGGGCAATTATTCGAAAGATAACAAAATTCTCCTGCTATTTCTCTTCCTCTTTCTTCTCCTCAGCTGTATCCTGAGAAGAAGCATCAGGTTTTTGCTCCTGTGCGGTGGGGGCACTCTGTTCGGGCTCCTGTTTCTTTTCAGATTCAGTCTCCGGCTGAGTTTCCACCTTTTCCTCCGCTGCTGGAGAAACGGTCGCCGCCTGAGGAGGTTTTTTCTTACCGGCAGTTTTGGCTTTTTTCTGCTTTACCGGCTCTTGCTGACCTCTGCCGACAAGCTCAATGATAGACATTTCGGCGTTGTCGCCTCTTCTCTCACCAAGCTTAAGAATACGGGTGTATCCGCCTTCACGATCTTTGTAAGTAGGAGCGATATCATCGAAAAGCTTCTTCAGAACGTCTTTGTCCTTCACATTCCGAGCAGCAAGTCTAATGTTGTGAAGGTCTCCCTTTTTGCCGTATGTAATCAACCGTTCAACCAGACTGCGAACCTCTTTTGCCTTGGCAACAGTTGTAGTTACTCTCTCTTTATCAAGAATCGATGTAGCAAGATTGTTAAACATCGCCTTACGATGACTCGCAGTTCGATTCAGTTTTCTTCCCGATTTCAAATGGCGCATGACAGTTACCTTTTCTCCCTAACGCTTTTGGATGAAATGGATCAAACTTCCATTTCCTGGCCCATGATTCTATCTACGTCCATACCAAACGACAAACCCAGATTTGCAAGAACCTGATTAAGCTCAATCAGTGATTTACGCCCGAAATTCTTGTATTTGAGCATATCACTTTCCTGATTTCTTACCAGATCAGCCAGGGTATGAATGTTTGCAGCCCGTAAACAGTTATTTGATCGAACCGAAAGCTCCAATTCGTCTACGCGCATTTTCAGCAGAGAACGCATCTTTTCGGTCTTCTCATCAGTGATTTTTTCTTCTACAGGCTCAAGTTCACCTTCAAAATTTATGAATATGGTTAGATGGTCGTAAAGCAGCTTGGCCGCATACCCTACGCAATCATCAACCGAAAGACTTCCGTCGGACCAGACGTCCATGATAATCTTGTCCAAATCGGTACGTTGTCCAACACGTGTATTTTCAACAACGTAATTAACCTTACGTACCGGTGAAAACAACGAATCAATAGCAATGGTTCCTACCGGATCGTCTTCTTTTTTGTTCATTTCAGCAGGCACATATCCTGTACCGTCCGAAATACGAATCTCCATTTTCAGCTTTGCATCACTATTAATTGTCGCGATATGCAAATCAGGATTAAGGATTTCAACATCCGGATTTTTCACAAAATCCGACGCCTTCACCTCTCCTTCACCGGTCACATCCAGACGAAGCATCGCATCCTCATCGGAAAGAAGCTTAACCCTGAGCTGCTTTAGGTTGAGAATTATTTCGGTGCAGTCCTCAACCACCCCTTCGACAGCAGAGTACTCGTGATGAACTCCATCGATCCTCACCGACACCGCAGCCGCTCCCTGAAGGGAAGACAGCAAAATGCGACGCAAAGAATTTCCGATTGTATGGCCCCATCCACGCTCTAATGGCTCAACGATAACGCGGCCGTAGTTTGGAATTCTCTCGGGATTTTCGATCTTAATGCCTTTTGGCATCAATAAGCTTTTCCACTTCATGT
>CAZPHU010000148.1:0-7790 GCA_964586285.1 uncultured Fibrobacterota bacterium
TGCACCCCCATCTGCATATGCAACTATTTTGGGAACAGGCGCATACATCACAAAGTGCGTATTCCAGTCTAAATGGCAGGTCATTCCGGACTAACCCGGCAGGTTCTTCCGGAGCGTAGCGACGCTGTCCTTTAAATTACAAAAGGTGCCGGGTGTCTAGTTAATTTTTTCTCATAGAGTCCCCTTTCAGCTGGATTTTGTATGAATTATGAAAGATTCTGTCACAGATTGCATCCGCAACAGTCTCTTCCCCAAAAACATCATACCATTGCTCTAGCGGCTGCTGACTTGCAATAATGGTGGAAGCTGTAAGGTACCGCTCTTCAATAATTGCGAGGGAGGGCGACTAAATCACATCTGCGTGACGTTTTCTTTGAAGTATTAACAGTGAAAGTCGAGAGAATTTTGTCGAAAACAGGCTTCATTTCCTTTGCTTTCGAAACGGGTGCAACTCCCACAAAGACTAAGGCAGCTTTTCCACCAAGAGCAAATGCGCTGAGTGAATATAGCCGGTCGCCATTGTCCGTATACTCGACCTCTATGCACCTGCCATTGCTACAATAGAATAAAACATTGCTGCACGCCGGGCGGCTTGGGTGTAAACCGATAAACATGTATTTTTTGGGCCCAATAGCCACAGGACGAATCTTGTTTTAAGTTGCAATGTTACTCAGAAATGAAGATCCCCGAAGAAAAAATGAAGAGATCAGAGCGATACTGGACAGGACAACCGATGCCGTCGATTCTCTTGGCAAACTTGGGAATTAAATCGAGGACCCCTCTTTGCTCCAACCGTAATTCTGAAACTGATCTCATCCTTAAAAGAAGAATCTTCAGCACTTAAAACATAGTGAAATATCCGGAAGGATCGAACATAAACACAATCTTACCTGTATGGTTTTCATAATCTACTTCGATTTCTGGACTACCTTTGGGTGAGATTAACTACCGTTACTCTCTCTCTCGACTCTGATCTCTATCCCCACAGCCCCTCCGATCCATTTACCACCGGGGACTGTCGCATCCCATATCAAATAGGCCGGCCCGTCTGGATATTCCGTTTTCTTGACCATACAGGAGAAACTATCAAGCGATACACTTTGTATACCGTCGCTAAGAACACCTTTGACATAAGAAATATTGATGATGGAATCCCGGTCGTTTGCCCCGAGAATCCCCCGAGGACTCACTTCGGTAACACTGCGCAATGAGCGCATCATCCGGTCAATCTGTTTTTTTCCTAAGATCATAGCCTGCGCCTCGGCGGCATTGCCGGCCTGTATCTCGAACCCCTTGAACAGGCCGGTGTATGCACCCATTATCAGTATCGACACAATACCGGCCATCGACACGGCCACCATCATCTCCACCAGAGTATAACCCCCAATCGGGCGATCAACATTGCCTCTCATGGCCGGTTACCCTCATATACATAAAATTGTCCGCTTGTTACCAATTTGTTTGCCTGGGTAACCGTAACCGTGTACTTTCGCAGCTCCCCCCCTTCGTAACTGGTTTCGACCAGCCACTCCCTTTTGCCGATTCTTTTCTTTTTCTTGGGCAGGATTTGGCTTGGGGATGTTTGGATCAGGGCGCTGTGCTGTTCCAGAAGACAGGATGCGGTAACCACATCTGCCGACTGGCGGACTTTTCCAGCCCTCATTATACCTGTCGTAAGCGGTACTACGCAAACGATAAATATCGCCAGTGCAATCATGGTCTCAATGATTGCGTATCCTTTCGCACCAATTACCGCCAATGGATTTCCGTTTCTCATCCGACTATTCTCAATCGTGCCCTACATGAAAATCCGTTGTCCTTGTGGCCACTCGCGCCGGCGTCTCGCCCAGAAGAGGAAAAGCCGGCTCATTTTCCGGAGGGGATATATTACAGCCGAACAACCAGTTGGTATATATCTTATCATCATCCTCCGCATACAGTTTTTCCGCCCATATATGCCCTCGGATAACCGCGTTTTTGATGCTGAGTGTTGCGTCCGTAATCAAGTTACCATCTATCCCACACCCATGGGGAAAAACAATGGACCTGTCCCGAAAGAAAGTTCTGATTTTGTTCGTAGTGTCGGTAAAACAGATGTACGTACCTTTATACGACTGAACATCTTCGACAAAAATCCCTCCCCTGTATGCGCTGTCACCCAGTGTGGAGCGATAGGAAACTATAACGGTCATTTCCCGCGTTACAGGTTTCTTTCCGATGGATATTGTATCAGCCGAGAAGAATTGTGAATTGTGGGTACCGCCTAGGATTTTTAACGGTTTTTTTGAATAAAAAAGAGAGTACTCGGTCACAGTCTCCTCCATGATTATCCTTTTTGCGAAAACTGTGCTGTTTCGGCATAGTGTCCCCGGCCCTGCTCGAAAATCCCCGGCAGCTACTATTAGCATGTTGTCTATGACGGTATTACCAAGAATGCAGTCTCCTTTGACAAACAGCGTTTTGTTTCGAAGAAGTGTATCGTTTTTGGTACGGATATCGACAGAATGAGGTATTGCTTTCGGGTCGTTTTGTACCTGAGAAAGCTTGACATCGGCGTCTTTCATAAATGTTACCAGAGGTTCACAATCAAATGGCATGGATGGGCTATTGCGTGTTAAAACCTTATCATGCATTTGCCAAATCGGATTTTTTTTTCCATCCTTGATCACACCGTGGTGTAGGGTTACCGTGCCCGACACAGATGTTCCTTTTGTAAATACAATACTCCCGCTTTGCCCGGTCAAAGTGATAGTGGATTGAAGGTTTTCCGGGAGTGACCGCCCGGCCAGTCCCTCAATTCTTACTTTACGCCTGCCGCAGATACCCGCCGACTGCAAACGGCTGAAAGCCCCGAAGCGCGTACTGCTCATCTCGAGTATACCGACTCCGGGAAATGTTTCGCTCAGTGACGGGCTCTCCCAGAAAAGCGAATGCCCGTCTCCGCCGTTATAGAAAAAAGATGCACGGTGAAGCCCGGATTGTGCAAGCAGTTTTGCCTTGGACTCCTGTTTCAAATCAACAGCCTGTATATGAGCCTGTGCCGATCCAGTCAGGGAAACGGTGAACAGTGTACCGGCAATAGAAAGAAGAACCATAACCATATAAAGAGTGTAGCCGCTGTTGTTGCCGATCGTATTACGGTGTCGATTTCCGCTATTGAAGTAACTTTGTTTTCCGGCGACATGCATTTATCGTTCCACCCAGGTCTCGCCGTCTTCATAGGCAATCAGAACGCGTGTACGTTCAACCTTTTTCACCGTTACACCGTCGCCGATATTCTGTCCGTCTCGTGCGATAGTGCTGGTGCCCCCGGGTAAGGTGATCATCGCAAGAGGGTTTTGTTCATTCCACATAATACCGGTGACAACTATATTGGGAGGCGGCACTTTCTCCTTCTTTACCACATGCCGGTGTTTTACTCTTAAAGGTTTTGGCTTTGGTTTGGGCTTTGGCTTAGGTTTATAGGCGACAAAAGGGCTTTTGCCGCTGGTATCGAAATCAACGACTCGCGCAGCCTGCAAATTAAAGTTTTCATTCATTTTTTCAGCAGCAGGTCGGGTTTTCGAGTAATACGCACCGTGATATCCCCTGAAAATCAGAAAAGCATCCCAAACATACACTGGGATCGCTATTGCAATCAAAGATATTAGTATAATTTTTTTATTCATGGTTTCACTTTTTATCAAGGTAATGTCGACTTAAAGTAAGGGTCTATTTGCCTTAATGGGGCGGCAATTCAGGTGTATTTTACTTTTCCATGATTATAAAGTCCAATACCAGCTCTCCCAGATCGCCCTCTGTTTTCCTGAGTACTGCTTGACGGATACGGGTTGCATATTGCATGTTTTCTATGCCCTGAACGAAACGACCGATCGCATGATATGTTCCCCGGCCGATGTAGGTGACGGGGATTTCTTTTCCTGATACAGCCGGAATCGGATCGTCAATTTGCACCTTTTCCGTTTTACATTCCGAGGAATCCGCCAGCGAATACACCAGATCCAGAGCTTGCGCCGGCGTAAACCGGTCTTTCTGTTCGACAACCTTTAATAAGCTGTCGATTGCTTCCATGTTTGACCGGATGCGAACAATGCGATAAGGAAAATGCTCCGCCCGGGCGGCCAGTGAAAGGTCCTTTTTGATCTGTTTTAAAGCCTCCAACTGTTTTACCCCGTTCGGCACCAGTACAGAGACCGCAAAAAACACGCATGATGCAATAATTACTGTTGCAATCATGTGCCATTGATACCTGGAAAACAACTTTTTCATTTCTTCAGTTTTTCTTTTATGAAAATGGAACTTTTCGCGTCTGTGATAGCCGGCTTTGACACTATATCTTCCGAGGAGCAACGTCGCGACATCCACCTCAAAGAGACTTCCTTTACCATCATGCAGACTTCATAAATTTTTACCCGGTTTTGCTAATGTAGTTGAAGAGTATCCCCCCAGGAACAGACGAGTTTCAAACGTACAGCATTCTTTTTGCGCAGGCTTTCACCTGTCTTTGTCTGCTCACTGTACTGCATCTTTACATTCCGTGTGTCTTTTAGTTTTTCCATGTTCCCGA
Organism: uncultured Fibrobacterota bacterium; assembly: GCA_964586285.1. Classification (GTDB taxonomy): domain Bacteria; phylum Fibrobacterota; class Chitinivibrionia; order Chitinivibrionales; family CAYFVL01; genus CAZPHU01. The sequence continues at coordinate 4,568 of CAZPHU010000148.1, forward strand.
TCAGTACCGGAATAGTCGCGGTCGAATAAGATACCGCGATTATGTTTACATCCCAGGAGTTTTCATTTTTTTCGGCAATTGTAATCTCCTGCGCCCATACACCTTCCGGTACGGCATGCTGTATATCGGACAGAAGTCGGGTTACTTCACTCTCTCTTCCAAGAAAACCTGCGCTGCGGCTCAAAAGCTGTTTAAGAGAATCATACGAGGCTTCGACTTTATTCATTTGGGTCATTTTGGCGCGTACAGGAGCAATTTTCTTTTCCGTAATCGACCTTGCTATTCTGATCCCCCCCGCCGCGGCGCCTACCCCGGCAGCGATGATAAGACAGGCTGCCAATGCAAAGCGGGCCGCCACCATCATGCGGTTTTTGGCCCTTTCCCGGCGTGCGCAAAAACGGATATGCTCAAAAGGAGCGAAATTCAATTGCGTGCGGCCGTTGAGCGCAAGAGCATATGCTGGATGGTATACCTCATCAAGAATAACCTGGTTTTTCGGTACCTTCTGTGACGGTTTAGCTGCGCAGCCCCTGATCTTTTTCTCCGAATTCACGGCCGGTGGATTTGAAAGCTGCGGCGGCGGTATAAAGAGAATCGAGCTTCTCTTCTCTGAATTCTTCTCGATTTCCCTGATTCTCTTGTGCTGTTGAAGTACGATACACTCCGCCGCCCGGTTATTGGATATTCTTTGAAGTAAAGAGACTGTTGATTCCAGCACCGATTCGGGTTGGGTTTCCAGATCTTTGAGCCCCGCCCAGTGAAGCGTAATTTGCTTCAATTCGCCCTGTTCGACATAGCCCGCAATAGAACTTGTCTCGCCGATTTCCCATATCAAAAAGGTTGTTTTCCCAGGTTTAGCATACAAGCCGGCAACATCCATAAACGGGACACCCAGTGATGCTAAATAAACATTTCGCTTTTGCGCCTTATCCACAAACTTGCGCAATTCCTGGGTTCTTATCGACGCCGCAAAAACACGGTCATCCACCGAATCCCACTCGGTAGTAACCTGATCGCTTGTCATTCCCCACGGGATGAGCTTTTTCTCCTCCCGGTCAACCCAGGTTTCGGGATCTTCCCCGTGAAGCTTTTCGTTGACATACAGCAGAGGTATTGGTCCGCAGTCGGTGTAAATAGAAGGCTGCAGAAATGTGAGGCAGTCTCGATTTAATTTATCGCCGAAACGAAGCAGTCGCATGCTCCCCTTCCGGCGGTGACAGGCTATAATCACATGCTTTTCCCGCTCGGTGTCAAAACCCGACACACCGATACGAATGTCCCATCTGCTGTCAAGCAACAACAGCAACGAATGGAAAAGGGAAAGTTGTCTTCTTTTCATGATAAATTATGCTCTCTATTTACGCCCTTATTGTATCAATTCATGCATGTAAGTATGCTTCTCCTACCGATTGGTCACAACATTACTTGCGCTGTAACGGTCGCTGCCGTCAACTACAAATACGGTAAACCAGTATTGCATACTGTCGGACACTTCGTATATGGTTGTTGTCGTGTCATTTCTATCGGTGATCTGTTTTCCAAACCCAGGTGCGTTTCCGGGATCAACCGTGCTGATCGTATTTACCGTGTCGTAATAAACCACATAACGTTCGAAATCCGGTTCGGTGCACTTCGTCCAGCTCAGATTGACCGTATCGGCACTGATCTTTATAAGCGTGACAAACACAGGCTCCGGGGCTTTGTTTTCTGATTCTGCGGTATGGAAAGTGATAATATTACTTATACCGCTTTCTCCGTGTTCGGTGTTGGTAATCACCCGAAATGAATAGCCGGTGGATGGTCGCAGGCCGCGTATGGTTATGGTTGTGTCTTGACGGAACAGAAGCGAATCGTAAAGAGTGTCGGTGGTATCTACGATATCAGTGTACCCGCCGTAGTAAATTCCATATGAAGTGAAATCATACACATCAGCTTTAGTCCAGGAAATGGTAGCGGTCGTATCAGTTACCTCAACAATTTTAAGAACCGGATCCTGCGGTTTTTCTTCCTCCGGCATGAGATGATAATCGGCGCAGGAATGAAGAAATACGATAATAGACAGGCAGCTAAACAATGTAGAAGATATTTTTCCAGCCATGATTTTCCTTTTATTTACTCGGTTAAGAACAGCCGAAGAACAAGTTTCATGAGTTATAACCGCGCGCTTGCCGGGAGAAAACTTTTACGGTTAGTCTGTCTCGGCAGAGAGATGATTTTTTCTGCAAGGATGCATCAATTCTCCTTCTTTATCCCAGCTTTCTTGCCGTCAACTCCACTCCCATCCATGACGGCCTCGTTCTCTACCGATGCGTCCTTTTTATCATCCTTAACCAGGACCTCTTTTTTGTTTTCCCTTTTCCACGGCCAACGGAATCCCTCATTCTGCCCTTCTTCACCACTCACAACAATCGTTGATTGGAGCGAATCCTTTTGCGCACGTTCTTTTCTTTTTCGCCCCCGTCGTTCTTTTCGTTTCTCACCAAACTTCTTTGGTTCGTGCTTCTCAAGTATTTTGTTCAATTCGTCTCCGAAAAAGTCATCCGGCCTAACCGCGTTTTCATCGCCGTAATACACATGGGGGGTCAGAAATATCATCATTTGAGTCTCTATCTTGGTGAAAGTCTTGTGCGAGAAAAGCCAGCCCAGCACCGGTATACTACTGAGAATCGGAACCCCTCGACCGTCCACTCCGTTTTCCGTCTGGCGCTGGCCGCCAAGCACTATTGTCTGGCCGTTGCGAAGACGTACCATGGATTCCAGAATACGCGTATCTACATTGGGAGGTGTGTTGCCGTCCCCGCCTGTGCGGGGAATGTTGAATTCGGGGCGGATCTTTACCATCACGTAACCGTCGTCCATAACCCAAGGAGTAACCTCAAGCTGAGTGTTGAACTTTATAACCTCAAACCGCTCATCCGTACCGATTATCTGCCCGTCGTCGTTAATCGGCGCCTTTGTCTGTTTTGTTAACCTGTAGTATCGGGTTTCACCGATGGTAATACTCGCGGAGTTTCCGTTTAATGTAGCAATCTGCGGGGTGGAATGAACCTTCACCACGTTTGCATTCTCCAGAGCGTGTATCGATGATTTAAAATTCTTGGGAAGCTTTATTACCTCATTGACTCCGATCATTTTCAAAACCCGGTTCAAAACACGTTCCGTATTTTCCTTTCCCGGTTTGAGATCGACTTCAGGAATAAAGCTTTCGCTGTATGGGTTACCC